>NZ_JBQTHF010000028.1:0-145136 GCF_052390155.1 Actinokineospora sp.
TCCGGTGTTCTCGATCTTCTTGGTCGTTGATCGATCTACCGGAGACCTCGCCTATTTGATCAACGACACGCCGAGACCGCGCATCACTGCCGATGTTGACCGGTACGGACTTCGAGACACTGCCTAGGTCGGGGAAGCGTTGGAACAACTGGCGCAATGCCCACGCCGCCACCATTCGGGCCAGGCCCGCGCCCAGGCAGCGGTGCTGGTCGCCGTGGTCGCCGTGGTCGCCGCGCGCCAGAACCGGGACGAGGACACCGCCCAGGCGGCGACTGTGCCTGCCGGCCAGCTGTACCCGGTGGTGCGGTCCGCGAAGACCCGGGTGCTGGACCGTTCACCACGGGCGCCGAGCGGGTGGTGCCGCACTTCGTGGCGGTGACCTCGGCACTGATCCGGCCCGCGTCCATGACGGCGTCGAATGGCCGGACACTCCCTCGGCGCGTGCACCACGATGGCCATGACGGGCGCCTACCAGACCGTCGACCCCGCCGCCCCCGCCACCAGCGTCACCGTCGCCTACCTGCGCGACGACCCCGCCGCGCGCGCTTTCCTTGCCGCGGAACCGAATCCGGTCGAGGTCGCCGGCGGCGACGTGGTGGACCTGCGCCGCAAGTGAGCCGCGGTCACCAGTTCACGTCGTCCAGGATCTCGACCACCGCGCAGGACAGCGCGATCCCGCCGCCGTTGCCCATCATCAGCACGTGGTCGCCCGCGCGGACGGCACCGGTCTCGACGAGGTGGGTCAGGCCGGCGACGTGGTCGTTGACACCGAGGTGGCCCACGCCGCGGCCGTAGTCGAGCAGGCCGCGTTCGGGGGCGATGCCCAGCGGGGTCAACAACCCTCGCAGGTAGGCGATCCCGCCCGTGAACACGTGGGTCACCCGGGTGATGGCCGCGGGCGTGACGCCTGCCTCGGCGAGGGTGCGGGCCGCCAGGTCCGACCGCGCGGCACCCAGTTCGTCGCGCAGGGCGGCGAAACGGGCGGGATGGCGCTGGGCGAACTCGGCGACCCGCGCGCCGATCCGCATCGGTTCGCCGACGGTGCACGGCGGCGGGAACACCGGGGTGTCGCCCCGGTACATCTCCTCGTACTCCGGCAGCGTCGTGGTGCCGATCGCGCGCAGCCGGGCGAATCCCGCGCGCCGGGACAGCACCACCGCGGTGCCCGCGTCGCCGAGGATGGAGCCGCGGTTGGTGGTGGCGCCCGCCAGGTAGCGCCAGCGGTCCACCAGCGCCACGCCGAAGTTCTCCGCCCCGGTGACCAGGGCGGCCGTCCCGCCGGTCGCGGTGAGGTAGGCGCAGGCCAGTTCTAGGCCGCTCAGCATCCCGTTGCACGCCTGGCGCACCTCGAACGCGGGCGCGTGCCCGCCGACGGTGTGCCGCTGCACGTAGTTGTGCGGAGACCAGCCGTCCGGGCCCTGGTGGAAGAACGACGCGTGCAGCACCAAGTCCACTTCGGACGGCGCGTGGCCCGCGCGGTCCAGCGCCCGGCGCGCCGCGAACACCGCCATGTCCGGTGCGGACACCTCGCCCGCCACCGCCGCCCCGGTCCACCCGTCGCGCTCGCACGCGTCGGCGTCGTAGTCCCCGCGGGCCACAGCGTCCACAGTGGACACTGACGCGGGCAGGTACGCGCCGAGTCCGGCGAGGTACACGTCCCGCACTCGCACCGGGAACCCCCTTCTCGCACCGGTCGTCACCATCATGGCGGTTCGGGCGCCCCGGCGTACATGCCCGCACCTGCGGCGGTCAGGGGCATATCAGCGACGGCTGTTACCAAGGATGTTCAGACCAAACCGTGGTGATCGGCTCGGCACGGGGGCTCCGACTGAATCGAGGTTGCCGATGACCGTCCTCAGCGAACGCGGGTGGACCGCGCCCGGCGGGCTCGTTCGGGACGTGCGCCGCGCGGGCGCGACCTGGGCGGGCACCCTGGCGGTGGCGCGGCAGGACCCGTATTTCTTCGACCATCCGCTCGATCACCTGCCGGGCATGGCGCTGGTCTGCGGACTGCTCGACCTGGTGCGCGGCGCCGACCTGGGGCGCCCCGAGCGGCCGGGCGCGCGGATGACGCTGTCGCTTGAGTTCCCGTCGTTCTGCGAACTCGGCGCGCCGGTCGCGCTGGAAGCGGTGCGCCGGAACGAATCCGGCGCCACGCTGCGCGCGAGTCAAGCGGGCCAACCGGTCTGCGAGGGCACTGTCGACTTCCGCCCCACCGCGACCCGCCCGGCCCGCGGCGCGCCCCCCACGACGCCGCGGCGGGCCGACGCGACGCAGGTTAACCGGCGACGGCAGGAAAACGTGCTCATCGCGCAGCCGGTGATCGGTGCCGAGGTGTCCTCGGTCGAGATCCGCCGCCCCGCGCCGGGCCACCGGCTGGCCACGGCGCCGGGCGCCCCGCCGCGCGCCGAGACGCTGCTCGACGCGGCCCGCCAGTTCGGCACCCTGGTGTGCCACCTGGAGTTCGGCCGCGCGCCCGACACGACGCTGGTGCTGCTCGGGGTCGACCTCGACGTGGTCTGCGGGCTCACCGGCGGGATTCGGCTGACCAGGGCGCGGACCGAGGTCCCCCGCAGTCGGCACCGGTCGGGGTTCGACATCCTCGCCGACGGGGAACCCGCGGGCCGCGTCGACTTCGACTATTTCGCCGCCAAACCCGCGGTGTACCGCCGGATGCGCGGGGAGGTGCGGGTCGCGTGAGCGAGCTTGCGAGCGAACCGATGTCGCAGAGCGAGCTTGCCGGTGAACCACTGTCGCAGAGCGAGCTTGCGAGCGAACCGATGGCAGAGGGCATCCGCGTGAGCACTCAAGTCGTACGGCGGTTCTCCGCCATGGCGCTGGCCGCGCTGCTGACCCGGGTACTGTTCGTCGCGGGCACCGCGCTGCTGGCCGTCCGCGCGGTCACGCACCTCGCCGCAGGCGGCACCGTCCACCTGGCCGCCGGGCTGCTGATGGTCGCCTACCTGGCCTGGGTCGTGCTGGAGATCCGGGTGACGTTCAAGGACCAGTCCGCCGCCGCGGCCGAGAGCGGCACCCTCGTCGCGTACGCGTCGTCGCGGACGCTGGTGGGGATCTGCGCGGTGCTGCCCGCGGTGCCGTGGTCGGGTTGGTCGCCGTGGCTGCTGGTGCCGGTCGCGGTGTTCGGCGCGGGCATCGCGCTGCGGTTCGCCGCGATCCGGGCGCTGGGCGCGCAGTACACCCACCAGGTGGTCCGCCGTGACGACCACGTGCTGGTCACCGGCGGCCCGTACCGGTTCCTGCGGCACCCCGCGTACTCCGGGATGCTGCTGGCGAACGCGGGTTTCGTCGCGTTCTTCGCCAACCCGGCGGCGGTGTTCGCGCTGGCGCTGCTCGCCGCCGCGCTCGGCTGGCGCGTGGTGACCGAGGAGCGGGTGCTGTGGCCGCTGCCGGGTTACCCGGAGTTCGCGGCGACCCGGCCGCGCCTGATCCCCGGGGTGTGGTGATGACGCTCATCGCCCCCGGCGACGACCGGCTGCTCGACGCGACCGCGGTCGGCCACAAGTTCGCCCGCCAGGAACGCCTGCGCCGCAAGGACTTTGCGGTACCGGAGTTCCACTGTGTACCGGTGGCCGAGTTCGACGCCGCCACCGTCGGCCTGGTACCGCCAGAGTCCACTTCGGACGGTGAGCTGATCGCGTGGTCCCGCGCCGCGAGGGACGCCGTCGCACCGGTTTCCGCCGCGCTCGCCGCCGATCTCGTGGCCGCCGCCGAGGCGATGGGCGGGCTGGTCGCGGTGCGGGCGTGTGTGGTCGCCGACGAGCGCGGGGTCGGGGAGGACGGCGCCACCGACGCGTTCGCCGGGCTGACCGACTCGTTCCTCTACGTCCGCCCGGCCGACGTGCCCGCCGCCGTCGCGCGGTGCTGGGCGTCTGGGCTGAGCGCGGAGTCCATTGTGTACCGTGCGCGTCGGGGGATGCCCGCGGCGTCGGCGCGGGTCGCGGTCGGCGTGCAGCGGATGGTGTCGGGCGCCCGGTCGTTCGTGGCGTTCAGCCGCGACCCGCGCACTGGCGCGGCGTGCGGCGTCGTCGCGGCGGCGCACGGCATCGGCGAGGGGGTCGTGCAGGAACGCGCCGACGTGGACCACTTCTACCTCGACGCCGCCGGGATCCGCTCGGACGTGGTGGTCAAGCGGTGGATGGTGGCCCGCGGCGGCGACGGCCCGGTCACCACCGAGGTGCCCGCCGACCTGGCCGAGCCCCCGGTGCTGACCGAGGACGAGGTCCGCCGGGTGCTCGACCTCGCGGCCCGGGTCGAGGCGGTTTTCGGTCTGCCGCAGGACATCGAGGGCACCATCACCCCCGACGGCCGTATCCACCTCGTGCAGGCCAGGCCCGTGGTGTTCACCACCGCCGCACCGCGAATCCCGTGGAGCAACCACAACATCACCGAGAGCTTCCCCGGGGTGTCCGGCGCGCTGACCTACTCCCAGGCCCGCGAGTTCTACCGGCTCGCCTTCCGCGACGCCTACCGGCGGCTGGGGGTGTCCGAGCGCAGGCTGCGCACGGTGGAACACCACCTCGACCGGATGGTCGGCCTGCTCGACGGCCGGGTCTACTACCGGCTCGACGCCTGGTTCGCCCTGCACGGCCAGATCCCGGGATTCCCTTTGGTGCGGCCGTTCTGGGCGCAGTCGATGGGCCTCGACACGGTCGCCGCGCCGTCGCGCGCGGACGTGCGGCGCGCGCTGCCGACCGTGCCGGGACTCCTGGTCCGGCTGGCCCGGCTGCGCGGTTCGGTGCGCGGATTCCTCGGCTGGTGGGACACCCTGGTCGCCGAGGCCGACGGGATGGACGGGTGGTCGCCGGAGGAGCTGATCGCGTTCCATCGCGGGCTGTGGGCGCGGGTGGGCGAACGCTGGGGCGTCACCCTGGTCAACTCCGTGTACCTGCTCGCCTGGGCCACGGCCGCCGCCGCGCTGTTGCGCCGCTGGGTCGGCGCCGACGACAAGCGGATCATGGGCGGGCTGCTGCTCGGCGGCGGCGAGAACCGCTCGGTGCTGGGCGTGCGCTCGGCCATCGCGCTCGCCGAGCTGTTCGCCGCCGACCCGGTGCTCGCCGCCCGCGTCCAGGACGATCCCGCCGACGAGGTGTGGGCCGACGTCGTGGCGGACAAGCACGGTGCGCCGGTCGCCGCCGCCGCGGGCGAACACCTGCGCCGCTACGGCGACCGCGCGCTGCACGACCTGAAGCTGGAGGAGCCCGCACCGCGCCAGCGGCCGGGGATGATCATCGAGATGCTCCGCCCGTTGCTCCAGAGTGGACTGTCCGTCGCGGACAGTCGGGCCCGGGAACTGGCCAGCCGCGCCGACGCGGAGCGCGACCTGCGGGCCCGGTGCCCGAACCCCTTGCGCCGACTGGTGATCCGCGCGCTGGCGACCGGATTGCGCTGGTTCGTCAAGACCCGCGAGGACACCCGCTACTGCCGCAGCCAGCTCTACGGCCTCACCCGGCAGGTGCTGTGGCGGCTCGGCGACCACCTGGTCGCCGCCGGGCGGCTCGACGAGCGCGCCGACGTGGTGGACCTGACCGTCGAGGAGGTGTTCGGCGCCTACGACGGCACCCTGATCGACACCGACCTGCGCGCCCTCGCCCACCGCAGGCGCGCCGAGCGGCTCGCCGCCACGGCGCGCCCGGACCTCGACGCCCGGTTCGGCACCGCCTACGACCGGCCGGTGACCGACGGGCTGCCCGCCCGGATCGTGTACTCCCCCGGCGCCGATCGGCCCACGGAGCTGCGCGGCCTGCCGTCGAGCACGGGCGTCGTGCGCTACCCGGCGCGGGTCGTGCTCGATCCGTCGATCGCGCCGGAGTCCTGCCGAGACCACATCATCGTGGCGAAGGAGACCGATCCAGGATGGCTGTTCCTGATGATGGCGGCCCGGGGCATGGTGGTGGAGCGGGGCACCTTGCTCTCGCACACCGCGATCACCGGCAGGCTGCTGGGCATTCCGACGGTGGTGGCGGTGCCGAACGCGACCGCGCTGATCGAGGACGGGGCGTGGATCGAGGTGGACGGCGCGGCGGGCACGGTGCGGGTGCTCCCGGACGTGGCCTAGCGGCGCGCCTCGGCGCCTACATCGCGGGCAGCTTCCCGCCCGCGGCCTACGTGCCGCTGGCTTTCCTCTGGGCGCTCGGCGCGACGGCGGCGTGCGCACTGACCGACGCCCGGTTCACCGGCTGGTTGCCGGACTTCGGCGTGCTGGTCGCGGCGGGGACGCTGCTGGTCGACCTGCTGGTGCTGCGGGCACTCGACGACATCCGGGACCTGGACTACGACCGCGCACACAACCCCGACCGGCCGCTGGCCCGCGGCGCGGTGTCCACACCGGACTTGGCGGTGCTGGTCGCGGCCGGGGCGGCGGTGCTGGTCGCGGCCAACATCTGGCGCCCGGCGGTGCTCGCGGTGCTCGCCGTACAGCTCGGCTACGTGGGCGTGCTGATCGTGGTGGACCGGTGGTTGCGGTGGCCCTCCGGCGACGCGCTGCTGGTGAACTTCGTGGTGAGCCTGCCGGTTCAGTTGTCCCTCAACGCTTTCCTCTACGCCGGGCTGCTGCACTCGGCCGGGCTCGGGCCGTCCTGGTCGGGCGCGGTCGGCGTCGTGGTGGCCACGGTGTTGTTCGCGCACTTCGAGTTCGCCCGCAAGACGACCCGGGCGCCGCGGCCCGCCGAGCGCACCTACGTCACGGTGCTCGGCGTGCGCGGCACCGCGGCCGCCGGGCTCGGCTGCGCCGTGGTGGCGATCGCGCTGCTCGTCGCCGCGGTCCGGCCGTGGTCGCCCGCGGCGCTGGTCGCGGTGCTGCCGCTGGCCTTCCCGGCGGTGGCGGCGGTCCGCTTCCACCGCGACCGGCCGACCCGCTGGCCCTACGGCCTGGCGGCGGCGTTCCTGCTCGCGGGCTTCGCCTGCTTCGTACTCGCCAACCTCGTGGAGAGAGTGACGCTGCCGTGACCGACCTGCCGTCCTTCCCGTTCGCCGCGGGCCCGCGCTGCGAGCCGCCCGCCGAGTACGCCGAGATCCGCGGCTGCCCGGTGCTGCCCAGGGTCACCCTCGCCACCGGCCGCGAGGCCCTGCTGGCCACCCGCCACGCCGACGTCCGGCTCGTGCTGTCCGACCCGCGGTTCAGCCGGGCCGCGTACACCGACGGCACGCTGTTCGCCCGGTCCGCGGAGTCGCTGCCGCTGATCACCGTCGACGCGCCCGACCACACCCGGCGCCGCTCGGCGGTGGCGCACGCGTTCACCGCCCGGCAGACCCGCGAGCTGGCGCCGATGGTCGAGGAGATCGCCAAGCACCAGATCGCCGAACTGGCCGAGGCGGGCAGCCCGGCCGACCTGGTCGCCGGTTTCACGGTGCCGTTCACGCTGCGGGTGATCAGCCGCGTCCTCGGGGTGCCCGAGGCGGATGTGGCGCTGTTCAAACCGTGGGTCGACCCGATGATGTCCATCGGCCGTTACCCGGCCGAAACGGTCGCGCGCGCGCACGCTGAGTTCCAGGCGTACTTCGCCGAACTCGTCGGCCGAATCGGGACCGACCTCGCCGCGGGCCGGGCCGGGCCGGGTCTCATCGCGGAGATGCTGAACCCGCGCAGCCCGGAGCGGGCGCTGAGCGTCACCGAGACGGTGGTCATGGCCGCCGGGATACTGGTCGCGGGCTACGAGACGACGAGCAACGCCCTGGCGACCGTGGTCCACCACCTCCTGAACCGTCCCGAGTGGACAGTCGGGACGGCTCGGCTCGGCCCGGCCGTCGAGGAGATCCTGCGGTACGTCTGCGGCAACGGCACCGGCGGCGTACCGCACGTGGCGACCGCCGACGTCACCCTCACCGACGGCCAGGTCGTGCGCGCGGGCGAGGTGGTGGTGCCGATCCCGGACGCCGCCAACCGCGACCCGGCGGTGTTCCCCGACCCGGACCGGCTCGACCCCGACCGCCCGGCGAACCCGCACATCGCCTTCGGCCACGGCGCGCACCACTGCCTCGGCGCCGAACTCGCCCGGCTGGAGCTGCGGGTCGGCGTCACCGCCCTGCTGGCCGCGTTCCCGGGGCTGCGGCTCGCCGTGGCCGACGCGGACCTGCGGTGGCGCACGGACATGTTCGTGCGCGGCCCGTGGGAACTGCCCGTCGCGTGGGACCACCGATGACCGCCCTTGCCCCGGCCCCCGCGCTGACCCCCGACGCGCTGCTGACCGGCACCCGATCGGTCCGCAGGCGGCTCGACCTGGACCGGCCGGTGCCGATCGACCAGATCGAGGAGTGTCTGCGGATCGCCCAGCAGGCCCCGTGCGGGTCCGGGCGCAACACCGCGCACTGGATCGTCGTGACCGACCCCGAGATCCGCGCCGCCCTCGGCGCCCACTACCGCTCGGCGTTCAACGACCAGACCGCCGCGATGCCCGCGCTGACCGGCGTCCACAAGCGGTCCTTCGACAGCGCCGCCCACCTCGCGCGGCACCTCGGCGAGGTCCCGGCGCTGGTCCTGGCCTGCCTGGCGACCGGCGGCCCACTGCCCGCCGGGAGCCAGGCCGACCTGTGGGCCTCCCTGATGCCCGCCGTCTGGAGCTACATGCTCGCCGCGCGCGGCCGCGGCCTGGGCACCACCTGGACCACGACCCACCTGCGGCACGAGCGCGCGGTCGCCGACCTGCTCGGCATCCCCGTCGGTGTCCACCAGGCGGCGCTGATCCCCACGGCGTACTACCGCGGCACCGACTTCCGCCCCGCCGCCCGCCCGCCGCTGCCGATCCACCTCGACCGCTGGTGATCAGCCGGTGGCCGCCCGCAGGTCGCTCTTGAGGATCTTGCCGGTGGGGCCCTTGGGCAGGCTCGGCACGAACCGCACCTCGCGCGGGTACTTGTAGGCCGCCATACGCTCCTTGCAGAAGGCGATCACGTCTTCCGCGCTGAGGTCGGTGTCCGGCTTGCGGGCGACCACGGCGACGACCTCCTCGCCGAGCCGGTCGTCCGGCTTGCCGATCACGGCGGCCTCGGCGATGTCGGGGTGGGTGTAGAGGACCTCCTCGACCTCGCGCGGGTAGACGTTGTACCCGCCGCGGATCACCAGGTCCTTGCTGCGGTCGACGATGAAGTAGAACCCGTCCTCGTCGACGTAGCCGAGATCCCCGGAGTGGAACCAGCCGCCGCGGAACGCCGCCGCGGTGACCTCGGGCAACCCCAGGTAGCCCTTCATCACGTTGTGGCCGCGGATCACGATCTCGCCGATGTGGTCGGGCCCGACCGGCAGGGGCTTGTCGTCGGCGTCGACCACACGCATCTGCACGCCCCAGATCGGCTTGCCGATGGAGAGCACCTTGCGATTCTCGGCGCTGGTGTTGAACGACGCCGTGCTCGCGGTCTCCGACAGCCCGTAGCCCTCCAGCACGACGATGCCGAACTTGTCCTCGAACGCCGCCAGCATCGGCCCGGGCAGCGACGCGCCGCCGGACACCGCGATCCGCAGCGCGGACAGGTCGCGTCCGGTGGTGTCCTGCGCGGTGAGCGCCTGCAGCATCGTGGGCACGCCGCAGATCACGGTGCAGCGGTCCCGCTCGACCGCGTCCAGCACCGGCCCGGGCTCGAACCGGGGCACCACCGACAGCGTGCCGCCGTAGCGGAGGGTGACGTTGAGGACCGAGGACAGCCCGAAGACGTGGAAGAACGGCAGCACCGCGAGGGTGATGTCGTCGGGCAGGGCGCCGAAGAGGCCGCCCGCGGTCGTGCAGTTCATGTAGAGCTGGAAATGGGTCAGTTCGGCGCCCTTGGGTTTGCCGGTGGTGCCGCTGGTGTAGATCAGCACGGCGGTGTCGTCGGCCTCGGTCGGGTACAGCTCCTCGACATCGCCCGCGGGCGCCATCAGGTCCGACATCGGGCGCACTTCGGCGGCCAACGGCGCGCCGGTCACCGGCAGCACGAACACCTGCGCGTCGCCCGCGCCCTTGATGGCCTCGTCGGCGACCATGTCGAAAGTGATCAGCACCTTGGCGCCCGCGTCGGCGACGTGGTACTCGATCTCCGGCGCCTTGAGCAGCGGGTTGAGCGGCAGCAGGACCATGCCCGCGCGCACGGTGCCGAAGTACGCGACGAGGAACTGCGGCACGTTGGGCAACTGCAGGGCCACCACGTCGCCGGGGACCATGCCCAACTCGGTCAGCCCGGCGGCGAACCGAGCCGACTGGTCTTCGAGTTCGGCGTAGCTCACCGCCGTACCCGCGAACAGCATCGCGGCCTTGTCCGGGGTGGCGATAGCCGACTCCCGCAGGATCGTCGCCAGGTTGAAACTCACCGTGCACCTCCTCGGACAGCGCGCCAGCGGCCGGAACACACCGCGCATCTGTCTCGAATCACAATGGATGTTGCCTGCTTGGCCAGATCAACCTAGCCTCGGGGTGAGACAAAGCATAGGATTGTTTCAACGCGATGGCCAGGAGGTCATCGGCACGCGAAGAGAAGGGGGCAGGCATGCCGAACGGTGCCGAAGCACCGTCGCTCGGCCTCTACCTCACCGAGCCCGCGCGCGGCGTCCTCGACCTGGCCGCGCTCCCCCTGGCCGCGCCGTGGCTCTACCGCGCGCCCCGCGGCGAAGGCCGACCCGTGCTCGTACTGCCTGGCCTGCTCGCGGGCGACGCCTCCACCGCCGTGCTGCGCACCTTCCTGCGCCACCTCGGCCACCGCGCCTACGGCTGGCGCCTCGGCCGCAACTACGGCCCCGGCGCCGCCGTCATGACCCGACTGCCCGCGATGCTCACCACGCTGGCCGAGCGGCACGACGGCCCGGTGTCGATCGTCGGCTGGAGCCTCGGCGGGATCTACGCGCGCGAACTGGCCAGGCAGAACCCGAGCGTGGTCCGCCAGGTGATCACCCTGGGCAGCCCGTTCGCCCAGATCGACGACCGGCAGAGCCGCGCGCAGAAGGTCTACGACCGCTACGCCCGCAGCCGCGGCGTGCACCCCAGGACACCGACCCGCGCCGTGCTCGCCGCGCCCATCGACGTCCCGGTGACCGCGGTCCACTCGCGCCGCGACGGGATCGTGCACTGGCAGACCTGCGTCGAGACGCCCGGACACCAGAGCCAGAACGTACGGGTCCGGTGCAGCCACCTCGGCTACGGCCACGACCCCGCGGTGCTGTGGCTGATCGCCGACCGGCTCGCCGCCACCACCTGGCGCCCGTTCGAGCCGCCGCGCGCGCTGCGAATGCTCTACCCGGCGACCCCATGACCGCCCCCGCGCCGTGGGCGTTCGCCCAGCCGTGGGGCGCCACCAGCTACGTCACCGACCTCGGCGGCCCGGTGCACTGGATCGACTTCGGCGGCGAGTCCGCCGCGCCGCCGATGGTGCTGGTGCACGGGCTGGGCGGCTCGCACCTGAACTGGTCGCTGGTCGGCGCCGCGCTCGCCGAGCACCGCCGCGTCGTCGCCGTCGACCTCGGCGGCTTCGGCCTGACCAGGCTGCCGCCGCTGCGCGCCACCGTGCAGGCCAACGCCCGGCTGGTCGACCGGTTCGTCCGCGAGATCGTCGGCGCGCCCGCGATCCTGGTCGGCAACTCGATGGGCGGGATGGTGTCCATCCTGCAGGCGAGCGCGCGGCCCGCCGCGGTGGCCGGGCTGGTGCTGATCGACCCCGCGCTGCCGGTCCCCGCGCAGCGCCCGGACCTGCAGGTCGCGCGCCGGTTCCTGCTCTACGCGGTGCCCGGCCTCGGCGAAGCGACCATGTGGCTCACCCGGCGGCGGACCGGCTCACGCGAGCTCGTCCAAGCCGTGGTCGACCTGTGCTTCGCCGACCCGTCGCGCGCGTCGGCCGCGGTGATCGACGCGGGCGTGCTGCTCGCCGACGAGCGCCGCACGACCAAGGGCGCCGAGGTGTCCTTCATGGCCGCGGCCCGCTCGCTGACCGCGGTGCTGGCCCGACCCGCGCGCTACCGGGCGATGCAGCGGGACCTGCCGATGCCGGTCCTGCTCGTGCACGGCGACCGCGATCGCCTGGTACCCGTCGCCGCCGCCCGCAAGGCCGCGGCGGACAATCCCCACTGGGACTTCGCGGAGTTGACTGGCGTCGGACACACACCGCAGCTCGAAGTGCCCGACCTGGTGGTGGACCGAATCCTCGGATGGACCGGCAGGCACCCGACCCTTGCCGCACGCTAGGAGAACCCCATGCAGCAACTCAGCGGTCTCGACGCGGCGTTCCTGACCCTGGAGACGCCCACCTCGTCCGGGCACGTCGGCGGGGTGTGCCTGCTCGACCCCAGCGACGCGCCGACCAAGCTCGACCTCGGCGCGCTGATCGCGGTGATGGCCCAGCGCGTGCCGCTGGTGCCGGTGCTGCGCCGCGCCCTGCGCACCGTGCCGCTGGGCCTGGACCAGCCCTATTGGATCGACGACGAGAACTTCGACCTGGAGTTCCACGTCCGCGAGGTCGCGGTGCCCGCCCCCGGCTCGGACGCGCAGCTCGCCGAGCAGATCAGCAGGCTGCACTCCCGGCCGCTGGACCGCTCGCGGCCACTGTGGGAGATGTACCTGATCTCCGGGCTGAGCGAGGGCAGGCTCGCGGTCTACACCAAGGTCCACCACGCGGCGATCGACGGCGCGTCCGGCGCGGAACTGCTGACCGTGCTGCTCGACATCGACCCGAACGGGCGCGAACTGGCCCCGGCCGAGCCGTTCCGCCCGCAGCGCCCGCCGACCGCGGGTGCGCTCATCGCCCGGGCGGCGTGGTCGATGGCCTCGCGGCCGGTCGACACCGTGCGCATCGGCCGCGGCCTGCTGCAGATGCTGCCCCAGGCGCGGACCGTGTTGGCGCCGATGATCGGCGGCCTGCTCGGCCTCGGCACCAAGGGCGACGGCGCCGTCATCCCCACCGCCGCGCTGCGCCCGCCGCCGACCCCGTTCAACAGCGCGGTCACCCCGCACCGCAAGTGGGCCTAT
Source organism: Actinokineospora sp. (assembly GCF_052390155.1). NCBI lineage: Bacteria > Bacillati > Actinomycetota > Actinomycetes > Pseudonocardiales > Pseudonocardiaceae > Actinokineospora > Actinokineospora sp. The sequence continues at coordinate 12,939 of NZ_JBQTHF010000028.1, forward strand.
CGCAGCGTCGACCTCGCCGACGTCAAGAAGGTCAAGAACGCCTTCGGGGTCTCGGTGAACGACGTCGTGATGGCGATGTGCGCGGGCGCGCTGCGGCGCTGGCTCACCGACCACGACGCGCTGCCCGCGACCCCGCTGGTCGCGATGGTCCCGGTGTCGGTGCGCGACGAGGCGAGCAAAGGCAAGCTGGGCAACAAGGTCTCCGCGATGCTGGCCTCGCTGCCCACCCAGTTGGCCGACCCGGTGCAGCGGCTCAAGACCGCGCACAACGCCACCAAGGTCGCCAAGTCGCAGCAGGCGGCGATCCCGCCCGGCCTGGTGGAGAACATCACCGACTTCGCGCCGCCCGCACTCGCCGCGCGCGCGGCGCGGGTGGTGTTCGCGACCGGCGTGCTGCACCGGCTGCCGCCGTTCAACGTGGTGATCTCCAACGTGCCAGGGCCCAACGTGCAGGCGTACCTCGGCGGCGCGAAGGTGCTTGCCTACTATCCGGTGTCGGTGGTGCTGGACGGACAGGGACTCAACATGACCGTGCACGGCTACCGCAACGGCCTGCACTTCGGGCTGATCGCGTGCCGCGAACTGGTCCCGGACATCGACGCGATGGCCGGGTACCTGCTCGTCGAACTCGACCTCCTGCTCAAGGCCGCGGAACAAGTGCAGACGGCGCCCTAGATGTCGGTCCCGCGCGTTCTGCCGCCCGACCACGACGTCGAACGCGTCGTACCGGAAGGCGTCGCCGCACCCGCGTCGATCCCCGCCGACGTGTTCGCGGCGGCCGTCGCGTCCTATGTGGCCGGTCAGCGACTGGACATGCAAGGGTTGGCGCGCAAGCTTTGTGTCGGCAGAGCCACCCTCTACCGCCGCGCGGGCAACCGGGAACGGCTGCTCGCCGAGGTCATCTGGTGGCGCTCCCGACACGCGGTCGCCGACGCCCTGCACAACACCGCCGGACTCACCGGCGTGCCGCGCCTGGTCGCGATCATCGGCGCCGTGCTGACCGCGTCCCGCCGCGACTCCGCGCTGCGCGCCTTCCTCGAAGCCGACCCCGAGACCGCGCTGCAGATCCTCACCGGTGCGGACAGCCGGGTGCAGAACGGCATGATGGCGGTGCTCGAAACGCTCATCGAAGTGGAGACCGAACGCGGCACACTGCGCGTCGGGTTGGACAAGTCGCTGCTGGCGTACGCGATCCTGCGCATCGCCGAGGGCTTCCTCTACGCCGACGTGATCGCCGACCGCACCCCCGACGTCACCACGGCGCTGACCGTGATCGAGGCCCTGCTGCGCGGCCTGGACAGCTCGACACCCTGACGCTATCCGAGCCGGTTAGTACAGGATGCCGCTCTCGATCGCGCTAGCTGACCGCGTCCAACTCCGGCTTGGCCAGATCGCTCAGGCTCACCAGCGGCCGGGAGCCGACGTGGGAAATGATCTCCGCGGCGGCGATCGAGCCCAGCCGCCCGCAGGTCGGCAGGTCCAGGCCGTGGGTGAACCCGTAGAGGAAGCCCGCCGCGTAGGAGTCGCCCGCGCCCGTGGTGTCCACGACCTTCTCCACCGGTTCGGCGGACACCTTCAGGAACGTCGAACCGTCGGCGGACACCAGGGAACCGTGCTCCCCCCGGGTCACGGCCACGACCGCGCAGCGGCCCCGCACCTTCGCCAGCGCCTCGTCGAGGGAGTCGACCTCGTAGAGGGCCCGCACCTCGTCCTCGTTGGCGAACAGGATGTCCACGTCGTTCTCGACCAGGGCGCGGAACTCGTCGCGGTGGCGCACGACGCAGAACGTGTCGGACAGGGTCAGCGCGACCTGGCGGCCCGCGCCGTGGGCCGCGGCGATAGCGAGCCGCATCGCCTCCTTGGCCCGCGGCGGATCCCACAGGTAGCCCTCCAGGTAGGCCACCTTGGCCCGCGCGACCAGGCGCTCGTCGATGTCCTCTTTGCCCAGTTCCACGCACGCGCCCAAATAGGTGCTCATCGTGCGCTGCCCGTCGGGCGACACCACGACCAGACACCGCGCGGTGCCCGGCCCGTCGACGGCGGGCGCGGTCTCGAACAGCACGCCCGCGGCGCGGATGTCGTGGGCGAAAGTGTCGCCCAGGGCGTCGTCGCGCACCTTGCCGATGTAGGCGACGTCGGCCCCGAACGACGCGGCGCTGACGATCGTGTTCGCGCACGAGCCGCCGGAGACCTCGATACCCGGCCGCATCGCCGCGTAGAGCGTGTCGACGCGCTCAGCGTCGATCAGCGTCATGCCGCCCTTGCGCAGATCCTGGGCCAGGATGAAGGCATCGTCTTCGTGCGACAGTACGTCGACGATGGCATTGCCGATTCCGACGATGTCCAACTCGCCATTCACCCCGCCCAAAATCGCTCCCTCAATCGTGGTCGCCGGTAACTGTATCGGGTTGATATCACCACGCGCCAGCATCTCAGATCCCGAACAGTCCACTAACACGTCATTGGGTCTGGTAAAATTGACGATTAACAATTCGCGGGAAATCCCTAGACACTATCTTCGGGACCCGGGATGCCGCGCGCGGGCGCGGGGAGGAAGATCTCCGCCATCGATGCAGTACGCCCCCGCGCGCACACCCTCGCGCCGCACACCGAGGAAGCCCGTGTCGTTGACCCGCCGCAGCGTTCTCGCCGGTATCCCCGCGATCGCCGCAGCCGCCGTCGTCCTGCCCAGGCTCGCCCAAGCCGCGCCCGCCGCGGCCATCGCGGCGCCGCGGCAGAGTCCGATCGACATCCGCACCGACCGTGTCCGCCATCCGCACGGCGTGGCGCCGCTTGTCATCGACTACCCGACCAGCGTCGAACTGGAAGTCGAATACGTCAGCCGGGACAACGCGCCCGCGGGCTGCGCCATTCACGGTCCAGAAGAGACCGTCGAGGCGAGCGGGTTCAGCCGACCGGCCCACATCCGGTATCTGGGGGAACGCTACGACCTGCTGCGATTCCACTTCCACCGGCGCTCCGAGCACACCGTCGACGGACTGCACTTTCCGCTCGAACAGCACTTCGTGCACGCCCGCGAGTCCGACGGGCGGATTCTGGTGCTCGGCCTGTTCCTGGTCCGGGGCGCGGGCGCGCCCCAGGACGACGTGCTCGACGTGCTGCCGCGCGAGTGCGGCACCCCCGTCGGACTGTCCGATGTGGACCTGCGGGCGATGCTGCCCGCCGATCTGGCCACCTTCCGGTACTCCGGTTCGCTCACCACCGCCCCCTACGCCGAGGGCATCGACTGGAACGTGCTGCGCGGCCGGGTCGGCGTCCGCGCCACCACGATCGACCACTACCGCGGACTGTTCCCGCACGGCGACGCCCGGCAGACCCAGCGCCTCAACCACCGCACGGTGCTGCTCTCCCCCGACAACCGGCTCGCCTGACCGGCCGTCACAGCCTGCGCGCGGACCGCCAGGCAGTCGAGTAGTAGCCGCCGTCGTCGAGCAGCGAGGTGCCGCCGACGTCGCCCAGGGTCGGACCGTTGATCCGCTCGCGGCTGGAGATGAACCGGTGGTGGCCGCGGTCGTCGAGACCGAAGTAGATCCCGACGTGATCGAGCACCGCGGGATCGTCCTCGACCTCGAAGAACACCAGGTCACCGGGCTGGAGCAGGTCGTAGGCGGTGGCGCGGGCGCGGGTGTTCGGCACCAGCGCCACCCCCGGCCCGAACTCGGAGATCGCGTACGCCCGGCGGGGAATGCCCGGCCCCTCGGTGTTGGTGCCCAACAGCGGCATGCCCAGCCGGTAGCCGAAGACCAGCCGGATGTAGCCCGAGCAGTCCACCGCGCCGTAGCGGTCGGCGTCGGGGCGTTGGGCGCGAGTGTCCGGGAACGTCCACGGCGTGCCGAGGTAGTCGTAGAAGTCCGACTGCTCCTGCCTGCCCGCGCCGGTCGCCTTGACCGGGCCGAACGACGCGTCGCCGCGGAACCGCACGCCCTCGGCGTCCTGCTCCTCGGGCTCCCCGATCAGGTACTGCGCGGCGACGGCGAGCACGTCCGGGCCGGTGTCCTGCCTGGCCTCGGTGAACCACGGCTCGAACCACGCGGCGTTCTCCTCGCCCGCCTGCCACGGCTGCGGGGCCAACCGCACCCAGGCTGCGGTGTTGATCGACGCCGCCGTCGCCTCCGGCTCGCGGAAGGTGCGCTTCGGCCCGGTGATCACCACGGTCCGGGCGCCGTCGGTGAACACGGCCGCGATTGCCCCCGCCGCGTCGCGCAGCACAGTGCGCGGCGGACCGGTCAGCCGCTCGAAGCCCGGTTCGGCCTGGGCGGACGCCACCTCGCCGGGCCGCGCCGACAGCGGCACCGGACCCGCCTCACCGGAGCGGTCGGAGCCCGAGTACACCCACACCCCCACGGCCACCAGCGCGACCACGGCCACCAGGATCGCCGCGGCGATCACGGGCCGAACCCGAACGTGTGACACCGGTCCCCCAGTCAGATCGTCGGCACCAGACCGGCCAACACGCCGCTGGCCAGCACCCCGTAACCCGCGGCACTGACCGTACCCGTCGCCAGCAGGGTCACCAGCGGCGGTTGTCGGACCAACTGGTAGGCGATCAGCCCGGGCACCACGAAGCCGAGGGTCTGGTGGGCGAACAGCAGCGGGTAGTCCTGCTGGATCAACAGGAACAACGTGGTCTGGAACAGCACCCCGGTCAGCACGACGGCGGCGAACAGCCGCTTGCCGTAGAGGATCACCACGCGCTGCAGCACCTTGACCGCGCCGAAGGTCAGCCCGGCCATCACCACCACGATCGCCGCGCGCCGGTAGTCCTCGATCAGGGTCAGCGCCAGCCAGCCGGGGGTGATCATCCCGCCCGGCGACAGGTTCGTCGTCAGGTAGCAGATCAGCGAGAACACCAGGCCGATCGCGAGGCCGAGGGTAGCCACCTCGGGGGCCAGCGACGCCGCGTTCACGGGCGGTTCCGCGGTCGGGGGGAAGGCCGACCATCGGGCCACGACCGGCGGTTCGGGTGGTGCACCGCCGGGTGCTGGGGCCGGATCGGGCGCGGCAGCGGCTGGTACAGCTCACCGCGCACCACCTGCGTGCCCGCCCGCCGCGTGGGCCAGGGCACGGCCCGAACCGGCGCGGGCTCGACCGGGCGCACCAGGTCGAGGGTGTCAAGTTCGGCGAGCAGCAGCTCGCCCTGGCCGTGGATGTTGCCGATCGCGACCAGCGCCGCGACCCGGTCCACACCGTCGACGATCGCGTCGAGCAGGTCGGCCGCGGCGCGGGCCCCGCCGAGGTCGACCACGCGGTCCTGCCACGCCTCGTCGATCGCGCCGCGCGCACTGCGCGTGGGTTCACCGATCAGAATCACCCGATCGGGATCGATGTCGGCGACGAGCGCACCCATCTGCCGATTGCGCTCCACCCGGTCCGGCCTACAGTTGATCACCAGGTGCAGCGGCCGGGCGATCGCTCGCTGACCGAGCAGCCGCTCGATGTTCATCAGCGTGGACTCCGGGTCGTTGGCCGCGAACACGTTCGCCAGCTTGATCAGCTTGCCGGCCACGGCATACATCTTGACGGTGAGCACACCGGGGTCGGGCGGCGCGGCCCACATGCCCGCCATCGCCGATTGCCGGTTCACCCCCAGCAGATCGGCCACCGCCAGCGCGATCGCGACGTTTTCCTTGAACGTCACCCAGCCGAACCGCGCCATGTCCGCGTCCGACACCGACTCCGGGTCGACCACCACCAGCTCGCAATCCCGCTTGGCGGCCTCACGCGCCAGGATGTCGAGCCGCTCGCGCTCCGCGGTCACACACACCCCACCCACCGGCATCGACCGGCTCAGCGACCTGGCCACATCGTCCAGCGTCGGCCCCATCTCGGCCAGGTGGTCCTCGCGCACGTTGCACAGCACGCCGATGGTGGACTTGATCAGCTTGGCCTGGTTGACCTCCTGCAGGTCCGGCAGCACAGCCATGCACTCGATGACCAGCACGTCGGGCCGGTAGGCCGCGGCCCGACGCACGATGCCGATCTGCTCGACGATGTTGGCGATGCCGAACTTGCGGTACACCGGCTCCTCGCTGCCGTCCGGGTGGATGAACCGGGCCGCGGTGCCGGTGGTCTTCGCCGCGGTGACCAGCCCACCGCCGCGCAGCGCCCCCGCGCACAGCCGGGTGATGGAACTCTTGCCGCGGATGCCGTTGACCAGCACCCGGTGCGGGATGCTGTTGAGCTGCGCGAAGTGCCTGCGCTGCTCGACCACGCCCGCACCGAACATGGCCACGGTCGCGATCAGGAACACGACATAGAGATAGATCACGCCGAGCCCTGGCCGATCTTCGGCCGCCTCGGCGCCGCCCTCGCCGCCGGGCGGCGCGCGGGCGTGGGATGCGGCGCGGGCCGAGGCTCCTCGGCGATCCGGCTCATCAACGTCGTCTCGTCGGTCGCGCCGCCGCGCGGGCGCCGCGCCTCGCCGAGCCTGCCCGCGCCCTGGGTCAACGCCTGCCTGCACACCTCCAGGCACGAGGCGATGGTGCCGATCTCGTCATGGCGCTGCGGGTAGATCACCGAATCCCGATCGCCTGCGACGATCCGCCCGGCCGCCCGCGCCACCCGGCGCAACGGCGAGACCACCACGAACAGGTGCCACCCGAACCCGAGCACCGCAAGCAGCGCGGCCACCAACGCCACCAGCGTCGCGTTGCGCCGCAGGTCGTTGGCCGGCAGCGCGAGATCGGCGATGGGCTGCTCGGCCACGACCGTCCACCCCAACCGCCCGATCTCACCGCCCGCCACGGGCGCGGCGGCCACGATCGCGGTGGCACCGGTCTCCGCGACGGCCACGCCACCCCGCGCCTGGGTGACGCCGCGCCGCGGGCCCTCGGCGGTCAACTCCTCGAACGCGACATAGCCACCGGTCGCGCTGATCGTGCGGAATTCGGCGTCGACCAGCCGCACCTTCCCCGGCGCCTGGCCGAGCAGATCCGCGAGATGGTCGAGGTCGAACTCGCCCACCAGGGTCCGATCGGTGCCCGCCAACGGCACGTGCGCGAAGAGCACCGGCACCCGGCCCGCGCTGTTCTGCTGGCGTACCCCGGCCTTCGCGGGCGGCACCTCGGCAACCCGCAGCGGCGCCCGCCCGGCGTACTCGCCCGCGGCGCCCGCGCCGTCCACCAGGTAGACGCTGCGGTAGCGGGGCTGACCCGCCACGAGCTGGTCGAGCGCGGGCGCCAACGCCTCGGGGCCCGCGCTCGCGGCCACCACCGCCAGATCGGCCAGCCCGTCGTTCATGCTGCGCCGCAACGCCTCGGTGGCCCGCGCCGTCTGGTTGCGCACACTCGTCACGACCGCGCCCGGCACCTGCGCCTCGCCCGCGAGCAACACCACACTCGCCGACCAGCCCAGCACCGTCACCGTCGCCAACACCACCGCGACCAGCACGGGCACGCCACCGCGGGCACCCGCTCGCTCCGGCTCGACCCGCAGCAGCGTCCGCCTGCAATACCGCGCCGCGGCGGCGATCCGCGCGACCTCCCGGACCGAGGACCGGCGAACCTTGGTCCGCAGGTTCCCGCTCGCCACCTTGAGCACGTCGGCGCGCAGCCTGCGCACCGGCCGCACCAACAGCACCCGCACGACCAGGAAGCCGAACACCGCCACCACCGCGAGGGCCGCCGCGGGCACGATGCCCGCGCCGCCCGCCGCCGACACCCCCGCCGGGCCGTAGCCGACCGTGACCACGACCAAGTCCAACGCGGTGGGCTGACCGGAGGGAGACACCCGCACCGCCGCGACCGTGGCCTGCAGACCGTCCGCCGTCGGCCCCAACCTGCTGCCCGGCGCACTCTGACCGGCCACACTCACCAGCCCCGCCACCTCGGCCGCGTCCGCCACGGGCGACGACCGGCTCGCGCCGACCACCTGCCCGGCCGTCGTGGTCAACAGCAGCGATTGGCGCAGCCCGTCGTCGGCACCCGCCTCGGGCAGCCGCACGGTGCTCGTCGCGACAAGCACCCGACCGCCGGGCAACGCGATCGCGGTCACCAGGTGCGGCTCGCCGTTCGCCGCGATGACCGAGCTGACCGCCGAATCGCTGACCGACGCGGGAACCGGGACCTGCTCGCCCCGGGTCGCGACCAGCGCGCGCCCGGAGAACACGGCGACCCCACGCCACTTGCGGTTCTTCACCAGCGTGTCCAACAGCGCGTCCGGCTGCGCGGCGGCAGGCCCGGCCGCGGCGGTACGCAGATCATTGAGGCTCTGGTTGGCCGAGACGCCGATCCCCCGCGCGGTGTCCGCGGCGAGCCGCTCCTGGGATTCGACGAACGCCCGGGGCACCGTGCCCTCGGCCCGCCCGTCCAGCAGCACCGCGGTCAGCCCGGCCAGCGCGAGCAGCAACACCAGTAGCGACATCGAGGGAATGCCCACGCCTGCGGGGAATCCGCTCTCCGGCAACTGGGACTCCAGCCTGCCGGTGGGTCTCACCTTGCCCTGGTCGATCCGGTTTCGCACTGGCTCTCCGAGTTCGGCGAACGCCCTGTCTGCGGCCACTCTCCGTCGCCACGGACGTCGTCGTCCGGCATTCTGCTACACGTGGTTCGTCTCGCCACCTGGATGGACGCGTACAACGCCACGATCGTGCGCGGCTACAGTACCGACAGTGACCAAGCTCCGCGGCCGGTCTGTCGCCTTGCTGACAGGGCTCGGCGTGGTCTCGGTGGTGGCGTTTCTCGTGCTCACCCCGACCGACCACGACGAACCCGGCCGCGCCGACGTCGCGGACCTCCGCGACGAAGTGATCAGATTCACCTCGACCCTGCGCGAAGACCCCCGCTACCGGCCACCGGACGCGGCCGAGAGCACCGTCCTCGCGGACGCCGTGCGCCGACTCGGCACCGGCGCGCCCGTGCCCGCCATCGCCGACGAGGTGCGACCGCTCGGCTACGCGCTCAGCACTGGCACCGACCCCGACACCGGCCGCCCCTACGCCCTGCTGGCCAACGAACCCGACACCGAACGCGGCTGGGGCCTCTACATCGTCGACCTGTCCCGACCAGCACGGCTCGTGGTCGAGGTACCCCATCCGGTCAACGACCTGGGCACACCGGACATCGGACTGGAACTGTTCCGCCAGACCCCGGGCGCGGTGCTCGCCGTCGCGGGCACCCACCGCCGCGCCGCCAACGGCGCGGGCGACGTCGCCCACCGCACGGACTCGATGTTCCACGCCGTCGCCGAGACCCTCGCCGCGCGCGGTCTGCCCCAGATCCAACTGCACGGCTTCGACGACGCCACCCAGCCCGACGCCGACATCGTGCTGTCCCCCGGCGCGAGCGACGTGACCTCGGCGCTGCGCACCGCCGCGGACCGCATGTCCGACGCGGGCCTCGACGTGTGCCGGGCATGGACCCAGAACTGCGAGGGCCTCGAAGGCAGACGCAACCAGCAGGGCCGCGCCGCCGCCGACCTCGGCGCGTCCTTCATCCACGTCGAGATGAGCCGAACCGTCCGCGACGACCGCGACCGCTGGTCGAAGGTCGTCCGCGCCCTCCACGCCGCCGACTTCGCAGGCGGCGCCTGACAACGGAAGCCGCGCAACGGCCCGACCGAGGCCGAGATCGCGAAATCCTGCCGCACGGGCATGCAAGGCCATAAACTGTCGGTCCAGGTCAGCCCGTGAGCCGCTCCACTCGCGCCAGTGACTCGCGAAGGTTCTCCTCGGTGGTGGCCGCCCGCGCCTCGTCCGGGGAGAGCCAGCGCAGCGGGGCGTCGGGCCGCTCCGGCCGGGCGGCGTCGGGCAGGTCGGTGGCCAGCACGAACCGCAGGTCGGCGTGCTCGTGCTCGGGTTCGTCGCCCTTCGCCGCCACCGGCACGATCACCACATGCCGGATCGCCGCGTCCGGCCACGGCGCCAGGTCGGGCAGACCGGTCTCCTCACGACCCTCCCGCAGCGCGATGGCCACCGGGTCGCACTCGCCCGGGTCCGCGTGCCCGCCGACGTGCAGCCACGCCTGCTGGCGCTGGTGCCAGCGCAGCAGGATCCGCCCGCTGCCCGGGTGCACGATCAGCGCGGACGCGGTGATGTGCAACGAAGTCATCCGGTGCCACGGGTCGTCCGTGGCCGCCAGGAGCGCCCGAACCCGCTCGACGTCGGCTTTCTCGGTCGGGCCCTGCGGGCGGTACCGGGACAGCAGATCGGCGACGGAGCGACTGACGGTGACCATCGAGCCAGCCTAGAGATAATCACTCCGACCCGGCCGGGCGAGTTGATAGCTTCGGCCGAGTGAGCCGGACAACCACACCCCAGGTGCTGATCTTCGACGCGGACGACACCCTCTGGGAGAACAATGTCCTGTTCGAGCGCGTCATCGAGGACTTCCTCGACTGGCTCGACCATCCGACGATGGACCGGCACCAGATCCGCGGCGTGCTCGACGACATCGAGACTGCCAACGCCGTCACCCACGGCTACGGCTCCAAGATGCTCCTGCGCAGTCTGCACGACTGCTTCACGCGCCTGCGCGACCGCCCGGCCACGACGACCGAACATGCCCGCATCAACCAGCTCGCCACCGCGTTGATCGACCACCAGGTAGACCTCATCCCCGGCGTAGCCGACACCCTCACCGACCTCGGCGACCGCCACGCGCTGCTCCTGCTCACCAAGGGCGACGTCGAAGAACAGCGGCGCAAGCTGGACGCCTCCCAGCTCGCCCACCACTTCCGGGACGTGCACATCGTCACCGAGAAGGACGTCGCCACCTACCGCGACATCATCGCCCGCCACGGCCTGCGGCCCAGCACGACCTGGATGATCGGCAACTCCCCCAAGTCCGACATCGTCCCCGCCCGCGCGGCGGGTCTCAACGCCGTGTTCATCCCCAATGACAACACCTGGATCCTCGAACACGCGGTCTTTGACGAGTCCGACAACCAAGTCCTCGCCCTACGCGCCTTCACCGACCTCCTCGACCACTTCTGACCACCCTCCTCAGCAACCAGATCGACTTTTCACCACTGGGGCAGGTGTCACCATGGGCCGGGGCTGCCCGCCCGCCAGGCGCCACTCCCGACCCACCCAAACCCCACCCCGTCTTGGCTTGTTCTTGACCTCTGCCAGATCTGCCCCGATTTTCCACCAGCCACTCATTATCTTGATAGTGGAAAGTTGATAATAAGACGGAGAGATCGACATGTAGGTAAATAGTGCCAAACAGGCGGAATCAGGCACGAAAGGTGACCGGCGCTCACCCGGGAGAATCGGACATAAAGGATGGGCCCTCGGGGCGGCTAGCGTCCCCAAGGGCCCATCAGAGCATCAACCCACCCGGCGTCAGGTACGCGTCTCCAGGGTCTGCACGTCCTGCATCAGCGTCGGCCTGCGCATCCACGCCCCGTGCGGGCGGGCGAGCAGCGCGTCCAGCGGTTCCGGCTTCCCCAGGTGGAACCCCTGCGCGACCCGCACCCCGAGCCGCGACAGCGCCTCCACCTGCGTGGCCCGCTCGACCCACTCGGCGACCACCGACAGCCCGAGGCCGCGCGCGATGTCGACCAGCCCCTGCACCAGCACGGTGTCGCGGCTGCCGTAGTCGATCCCGTGGATGAACTCGCCGTCGATCTTGAGGCCGGTGATCGGGAGCTGCTTGAGGTGCACGAACGAGCCGAAGCCGGAGCCGAAGTCGTCGAGGGTGATCCGGCAGCCGCTGGCCCGCAACTGCTGGGACAGACTCCGCGCGGCGTCGAGGTTGGTGACCGCTGCGGTCTCGGTGATCTCGAAGCCGAGCCGCCCGGGGGCCACGCCCGCGGCGGTGAGCCGATCGAGCACGAAGTCGCCGAAGTCCTCGTCCTCCAGGGTGCGCCCGGAGACGTTGACGTTGAACCGCAGCCCGGGATACGGGTGCTCGACCAGGGTCTGGATCGCGGTGCCCGCCACCCAGCGGTCGATCTCGCACACCAGGTCGCTGCGCTCGGCGGCGAGCAGGAACTCCCCCGGCCCCAGCCGCGGCTCCTTGCCGTCCTCCAGCCGCAGCAGCAGTTCGTGGCCGATGATCCGGCCGCTGCCCAGCTTCACCATCGGCATCGCGTGCAGCACGAACCCGCCGTGCTTGAGCGCCGCGCGGACCCGTTCGACCACGGTGACCCGCAGCGCCGTGTCCTGGTAGTGCCCCTGCTCGTAGACGGTGACCCGATTGCGGCCCGCCGCCTTGGACGCGTACAGCGCCATGTCGGCGTTGGCCAGCACCTCCTGCCAGCCCGCGCCCGAGTCGAAGGTGGCGATGCCGATGCTCACGGTGATCCGGCTGGCCGCCGCGACGCCGCTCATCGGGATCGCCGCGATCGCGTTGCGCAGCCGGTCGGCCACGGCGACCGCGGACCGCTCGTCGGTGTCGGCGAGCACCGCGGCGAACTCGTCGCCCGAGAGCCTGCCGAGCACCTGGCCGCCGCCGATCCGGTCGCGCAGCAGCGAGGCCAGCAGACACATCACGCGGTCGCCGGTGGGGTGGCCGTGCAGGTCGTTGACGTCCTTGAAGTGGTCGAGGTCGAGCAGCAGGAACGCGCCGCGCGCGCCGAGCGCGAGCTGGCGTTCCAGCTCCCTGGTGAGCGCGCGCCGATTCGGCAGGCCGGTCAGCGGGTCCTCGTCCACCAGGCGCAGCAGCTCGTCCTGGCGCGCGGCCAGGCCGCTCTCGTCCAACTCCCTGGTCCGCCATCGGGTGACGTCCGTCACTCGGTAGAGGAGCTGGTCGTCACCGGAGGGTGTGCACCGGATTTCGAGCCAGCGGTAGCCGGAGCCGTTGGCCGCGGGAAGTGGGATCACCACTTCGTCGTCGCGGGGCTCGCCGGGCGCGCCTGCCAGCAGTGCGGTCAGCGAGCGGCCGGAACTCTGCTCGACGGTGAGGCCGAGCAGCTCGGCCATCGCCGGGTTGACCCACCGCACGTGGCTGCGGAGGTCGGTGAGCGCGAAGGCGGTATCGGTGGCGGCCAGGATCGCCGCCGGGGTGGTGGCTGGATCCGTCACCCGATACCCCTCACCCATTGTCGTGGGGACATGGGCACGAAGCGTAGTGGACCGATGCTTCTCAGCGCAGGCGCTCAAGGCCCTTGGCGCTGATCTTGATCGCTTCGGCAAGCGTACGCAGCTCCGCCGAGGTGGCACCATCCTGCGCGGCCGTGACGACGTCCTCGGCGGCGCAGCGGAGCTGGAAGAGCCGATCCTGCAGGTCAGCGAGTTCCGCGGCGGACAGCACGACCGTGTCCTCGGGCAGTCCGCCGCGCTGCACGGCGGTCCGCCGCTCGTAGGCGCGCTGCCTGCACGACTGGGCACAATAACGCCGCGGCCTGCCCGCGCCCTCGTCACCGGGCAACTGCCGACCGCACCAGCCGCAGTGCCGGGGTTCGTGGCGCCGCCGGACCGGCTCCATCTGTGGGGTAACGACCGCCATAGCCCGAAACGCTAGCCGGACACCCGGAGTGCACCCCACCGCCACGCCGCTGAGGCACACTCAGCGGGTGCAGTCCGACCATGGGTTTCTCGCCGGGCCGTATCCGCGCGCGTTCGTGCACCGCGGCTGGCATAGCGCCGAACACGCCGATGACGGCCTCGCCGGGATGGAGAACTCGCTGTCCGCGTTCCGGCGCGCGGTGGCCGAGGGGTACCGCTACCTGGAGACCGACGTCCACGCGACCAGCGACGGCGTGGTGGTCGTGCACCACGACGAGGTGCTCGACCGCACGACCGACGGCGCGGGCGCGGTGGCCCGACTGCCCTGGGCGAGCGTGCGCCGGGCCAAGATCCGCGGCCGTGAGCCGGTCAGCAGGCTGGAGGACCTGCTGGAGGAGCTGCCTGACGCGCTGGTGAACATCGACGTCAAGGCCGAGCGGGCCGTCGAGCCGCTGCTCGCCGTGCTGCGGCGGACCAACGCGCTGGACCGGGTGTGCCTGGCGTCGTTCTCGGAGGCGCGCCTGACCCGGGTGCGCAAGCTCGCCGGGCCCGGGGTGCTGACCTCGATGGGGATGCGCGCGATGGCCGCGTTCTGGGCGTCGGGCAGGCTGCCCCTGCCCGCGCGCCGCGCGCCGCGGCCGCTGGTGGCGCAGGTCCCGGTGCGGCACGGGAGGCTGACGGTCGTCGACAAGCGGCTGGTGGCGGTGGCCCGCAGGCGCCGCGCCGAGGTGCACGTGTGGACCATCGACGCCGCCCCGCAGATGCACGAACTGCTGGACCTCGGCGTGGACGGGCTGATGACCGACCGGCCGCAGGTGCTCAAGGACGTGCTGATCGAACGCGGGTTGTGGACGCACGCCTAATCTTTGGACTCGGCCTCGCATCGGTCACCCGGTTGGGGTAGACGGGCAAGTACTCTCCGCGTGCCGGGCGCGAGTGACCCCGGTTACGGCGTCATTCCGCGGAGGCGGCCTTGAGCATGGTGGACGACAGCACCGGAACCGCGGACGACGAGGCCCGCAAGCGCGAACAGCGGGCCTGGTGCTGGTACGACTGGGCGAACTCGGTGTTCCCGACCTCGGTCACCACCGTGTTCGGCTCGCTCTACCTCACCGCGGTCGCCGCCGAGGCCGCCAAGGCCGACCCGCGCAACGGGCCCAACCCGTGTCCGGCGGACGCGGCGGGCAACACCGACAAGCTGCGCGACTGCGACATCAGCGTGTTCGGCCTGGACTTCGCGGCCGGGTCGCTGTGGGGCTACCTGCTCTCGGTGGCCACCGTGATCCAGGTGCTCATCGTGCCGCTGATGGGCGCGATCGCGGACCGGTCGAGCAACAAGAAGCCCATGCTGGCAGGCTTCGCCTTCGGCGGGTCGGTGGCCACCGTCGCGATGGCCCTGGTCAGCGGGGACAACTGGGAACTGGGCGTCGTCCTGTTCATCCTCGGCAACATCTGCTATGGCACGTCAGTGGTGATCTACTACTCGTTCATTCCCGAGATCGCCACGGCCGACGAGCGCGATGGCCTGTCCACCCGCGGCTGGGCGTTCGGCTACCTCGGCGGCGGTGTGGCGCTCGCCATCCAGCTCGTGATCTACCTGTTCCGGGACAGCTTCGGGATCACCGAGGGCAACGCCGCGCAGATCGCGTTCCTGCTTTCGGGCATCTGGTGGGCGCTGTTCACGATCATCCCGCTGCGCAGGCTGCGCGGACACAGTGAGCGCACCGTGGTCCCCATGGAGGGCTCGGTGGTCACCGCGGGGTTCCGGGAACTGCGCGACACGCTGCGCCACGCCCGGGCCTTCCCGCTGACCCTGGCCTTCCTCGGCACGTACCTGATCTACACCGACGGCATCTCCACCGTCGCGAACGTCTCCGCCCAGTACGGCAGCGAGGAGCTGAAGTTCGAGGCCGACGTGCTGATCACGACGATCCTGATCGTGCAGTTCGTCGCGTTCTTCGGCGGACTGCTGCACGGGCTGGTCGCCCGCCGGATCGGCGCCAAGCGGACGATCATGGGCAGCCTGGTGGTGTGGGTCTTCGTCATCGCGGCGGCCTACTTCGTCCAGGCGGGCCAGGCAGTGCAGTTCTACCTGGTCGCGGGCGGTATCGGGCTCGTGCTCGGCGGCACCAACGCGCTGTCGCGGTCGCTGTTCAGCCAGATGGTGCCCCCCGGCAAGGAAGCGCAGTACTTCGCGGTCTACGAGGTCGGCGAGCGGGCCACCTCGTGGCTCGGGCCGCTGGTCTTCGCGATCACCGCGGGCGCCACCGGGTCCTACCGGTACGCGATCGTCTCGCTGGTCGTCTTCTTCGTCGTCGGGCTGGTGCTGCTGTACTTCGTTCCGGTCCGCCGGGCGATCCAGGCGGTCGGCAACCCCGAGCCCGCGCTCCTGTGACGCCTGCGGTGCCCTAGGGTTTCGGCCCGTGACCGCGAGCATCCAGCCCAGCCCGGCGTCCGGCGCCGACCCCACCGACGCGCTGTCGGCCGTGCCCGCCGCGGGAGCGCGCCGGGCGATGCCGGTCGTCGGGCACCTGCGCTTCTACTACGGGCCGATGGACTGCGGGAAGTCCACGCTGGCGCTGCAGGTCGACCACAACCACGCGCGCCAGGGCAGGCGCGGGCTGTTGCTGGTGCACCTGGACCGCTCGGGGCTGCCGCAGATCTCCAGCCGCATCGGCATCACCCGCCAAGCCGTCGAGGTGCACGCCGGGGTCGACCTGCACGCGCTGGTCCGCGCGCAGTGGGCGGTGGGCGCGCGGGTGGACTACCTGATCGTCGACGAGGCGCAGTTCCTGACCCCGGCCCAGGTCGACCAGCTCGCCGAGCTGGCCGACGACTCGCAGGTCGACGTGTACTGCTTCGGCATCGCGACCGACTTCCGCAGCACGCTGTTCCCCGGCTCGCGGCGGCTGTTCGAACTCGCCGACGAGCTGCAGCCCGTCCAGGTCGACGTGCTGTGCTGGTGCGGCCTGCCCGCGCGGTTCAACGCCCGGGTCCAGCACGGCGCGGTGACACGGGCCGGGGACACCGTCCTGGTGGCGGACACGGAGCCGGCCGGTGTTCACACGGACAGTGAACGCGCTGGTGAAAGCGATTCGACTACTGTACGTTATCAAGTGCTGTGCCGCCGACACTTCCGTCTGGGCGACCTGGGCGGCAGCCCCGGGGTCCAGGGCCAGCTCTCGTTCGCCTGACCGGCGAGCGTTCGGATAACATCCCCCAGACGGGTGAGATGTTCGTGTCGAATGTGCGATTAGGCGTCACAAACCGGGCGCGGTGGCATCCCATGGGAGGATGCTGTTGTTGACGGGTGAAGCATGTCACCCTGAGCAATCGCGACGGACGATCCGGGAATCCGTTCCTTGATCCAGACGTTGCTCTGGGTAAGCAACACCCCTGGCTCACCTCGTGGGCCGAGCGAAAGGACACCGCCATGGCCGACCGTGTGCTCCGTGGTAGCCGGCTGGGAGCGGTCAGCTACGAGACTGACCGCAATCACGACCTGGCCCCGCGCCGAACGGTCCGGTACGCGTGCCCGAAGAACCACGACTTCGAGGTCCCGTTCTCCGACGACGCGGACGTACCCTCGGTGTGGGAATGTCGGCTGCACGGCACCGAGTCCAAGATGCTCGACGGTACCGACCCCGAGCCGAAGAAGGTCAAGCCGCCACGCACGCACTGGGACATGCTGCTGGAGCGGCGCACGATCCCGGAGCTGGAAGACCTGCTGACCGAGCGCCTGCAGGAGCTGCGCGGCAGGCGCAGCCGCAGCGCCTAACACGCCACCCACAGACCGACAGCCGCCCGGGTCTCCCCCACTCGGGCGGCTGTCCTGTGTCCGGGGCCGGTCAGCCCCGCAGGCGCAGCAGCGACTTGACCTGGTTGCCCCGGCGGCGCAGGCCCCACTTGGTGACCCGCCACAGTGCCTCGCGCACGATGTTGCCGCTCATCTTGGACTCGCCGCGCTCGCGCTCGGCGAAGGTGATCGGGACCTCGACGACGGTGAAGCCCGCCTCGATGGTGCGCCAGGCCAGGTCGATCTGGAAGCAGTAGCCCTGCGAGGCCACGTTGTGCAGCTTCAGCTTCTCCAGGACGGCCCGCCGGTAGGCGCGGTAGCCGCCCGTGATGTCGTGGACCTTGGCGCCCAGCGCGAGCCGGGAGTACAGGTTGCCGCCCCGGGACAGGAACTCGCGGCTCTTGGGCCAGTTGACGACCTTGCCGCCCGGCACCCAGCGGGACCCGAGGACGAGGTCGGCGTCGGTGAGGGCGTCGAGCAGCCGCGGGAGGTCTTCCGGGGCGTGGGAGCCGTCGGCGTCCATCTCCACGATGACCGCGTAGTCGCGCTCCAGTGCCCACTCGAAGCCCGCGATGTAGGCGGCGCCGAGGCCCGCCTTCTCGGTGCGGTGCAGCACGTTGACCCGGTCGTCGGCGCGGGTCAGCTCGTCGGCGAGGTCGCCGGTGCCGTCGGGGCTGCCGTCGTCGACCACCAGGACGTGCGCCTTGGGCAGGACGGCGTGCAGCCGCTCGACGATCGGGCCGAGGTTGTCCCGCTCGTTGTAGGTCGGGATCACCACCAGGACCGGTTCGAGCTGCCCTTGGCCGTGCGGCTGGTCCGCCATCCGTTTCCTCCTCGCCGACCGTGCGCGCACGGTCGGACCCGATCCGTCTACTCGTGATTGTCCGCGGCGGGCGACACGTCCCGCGCGGCGGACCGCCTGCGCCTGCCGGTCGCCAGTGCGAAGACCAGCGCGGCGAGGCTCGCGGCCACCATGGCCCGCTCGGGCCATGCACCCAATCGGTCCGCCATGGTAGTCGCTGTCCGCAGCGGCACTCGCTGCACCAGGGCCGCGGGGGTGAAAAGGTCGGTGCGCTGGGTCACCGTGCCGTCTGGGAGCACGATCGCACTGACGCCGCTGGTGGCGGCCACGATCACAGTGCGGCCGTGCTCGACGGCCCGCACCCGGTCCATCGCGAGCTGCTGGTAGGTCATCTCGCTGCGGCCGAAGGTGGCGTTGTTGGTGGGGACCGCGAGCAGGTTGGAGCCGTTGAGCACGGACTCGCGGACGACGTCGTCGAAGGCGACCTCGTAGCACGTGACCAGGGCGACCCTGGCCCGGTCCATGGCGAACACGGTGGCCTCGTCGCCCGCGGCGAAGTTGTTGGCGCGGTCGACCGTGGCGCTGAAGATCCGAAAGAACTCGCGCATCGGCATGGTCTCGCCGAAGGGCTGCAACTGGCGCTTGGTGTACTCGTCGGTCGGGCCGCGGCCCGGCTCCCACAGGATGACGGTGTTGCGGGGCCGCCCGTCCTCGCCGATGACGACCGAGCCCACCGCGATCGGCACGCCGATGTCCGCGGTGGCGCGGGCGATCCGCTCGTAGGCGTCGCGGTTGCGGTAGGGGTCGATGTCGGAGGCGTTCTCCGGCCAGATCACCAGGTCGGGCTGGGGCGCGCGGCCCGCGCGCACGTCGGCGGCCAGTTCCTCGGTGCGCTTGACGTGGTTGTCGAGCACGGCCCGGCGCTGCGAGTTGAAGTCGAGGCCCGCGCGCGGCACGTTGCCCTGGATCGCGGCGACGGTGACCTCTCCCGCGTCGGGTGTGACGCTGACCAGCGGGATCGCCGCGAGTCCGGCGGCGAGCGGCAGCACGGTCGCCAGGGCGGGCAGCAGGACGGCCCGGCTGCCGGTGGCCAGGCGGCGGACGAGTTCGCCCAGGCCGAAGCCGGTGAGGGTGACCGCGAGCGCGATGAGCGGGGTGCCGCCGACCACGGCGAGCGGCAGGTACAGGCCCTCGGGCTGGCCGAAGGCGAGCTTGGCCCACGGGAACCCGCCGAACGGCGCGACCGAGCGCAGCGCCTCCCCCGCGACCCACAGCAGCGCGGCCCACACGACCCAGCCGCGCAGCCGGGACACCACGGCGATCGCCGCGCAGGCGACCGCGACGAACAGCGCCTCGGTGAGGCTCAGCGGCAGCCAGGCGATCGGGCCGACGAACACGCCGGTCCAGGCGAGCAGCGGGGTCATCAGGCCCATACCGAACAGCACGCCATAGCCGAAGCCCGCGCGGGCGCGGCGGCCGTGCAGCAGCAGTCCGAGGACGGCGAACCCGAGCGGCGCGAGCCACCAGGTGGGCCGCGGCGGGACGGCGAGGAACACGAGCCCGCCCGCAACGAGCGCGGCCAGCGACCGCAGCAGGACGTCCCGGCGCCGTCCGCGAGCGGGGGCGACGTGGGCGACGTGGGCCTCGTCGGGCGCCGAGGACACAGCGGGGGCGGTCACCTGCACAGCGTACGGGGGGTCACCTGAGACCGGCGCGGCGGGAAACGGCCGCGCGGGCGGGCCCAAGTCTCATGGTTGAGTCGAGAGTGAGACTTTCGGCGTCCGCGCAGGTCGGAGGCGCGCTGGTAGCGTCGTGGCGTGACGATCTCCGAACCGCCCACCTGCAGGCGCCTGGTCGACCTGAGCCACCCCGTCCGGCACGGCATGATCACCTATCCCGGTCTCCCCGGCCCGGAGATCAGCGCGCACCTGAGCCGCGCGGCATCCCAGGCCACCTACGCGCCGGGCACGGAGTTCCATATCGGGCGGATCTCGATGGTGGCCAACACCGGCACCTACGTGGACAGTCCGTTCCACCGGTTCGACGGCGGCACCGACCTGGCGGGCCTGCCGCTGGAGCGCCTCGCCGACCTCGACGCCGTGGTGGTGCGGGTCGCGCTGGACGGGGCACGCGCGATCGACCGGGCCGCGCTGCTCGGGCACGAGGTGGCGGGCCGGGCGGTGCTGCTGCACACCGGGTGGGCCGCGCACTGGGGCACCCCGGCGTACTTCGAGGGCCACCCGTTCCTCACCGCCGACGCGGCGGACTGGCTGGTCGAGCGGGGCGCCGCGCTGGTCGGCATCGACAGCCTCAACATCGACGACACCGCGGGCGGCACCCGGCCCGCGCACACCGCGCTGCTGGCCGCGGGCATCCCGATCGCCGAGCACCTGCGCGGCCTCGACGCGCTGCCTGTCGCCGGGTTCCGGTTCCACGCGGTGCCCGCCCCGATCGAGGGATTCGGCACGTTCCCCGTGCGCGCCTACGCCGTGATCTGAGCCTCGGCCCGGACAACCACCAGCGGGCAGGTGGCGTGATAGATCAGCGCCTGGCTGGTCGAGCCGTGCAGCATGCCGGTGAACCCGCCGTGGCCTCGGCTGCCCACCACCAGCAGTCGCGCGTCGGCCGAGTGTTCGAGGAGGCTGCGCACCGGGCGGTCCCGGCTGACGACCCGGCGGACGGTGACGTCCGGGTACTTCTCCTGCCACCCCGCGAGCCGCTCGGCCAGCGACGCGCGCTCGCGGCTCTCGACCGCGTCCCAGTCGACGTCGAACCGCTGGGCGTAGGCGTCCGCGGCGAACTCGATCCAGGTGTGCACGGCGACCAGGTCGGCGCCGCGGCCGGAGGCCTGGTCGAAGGCCACCGCGAGCGCGGGCTCGCTGGTGGGCGACCCGTCGACGCCGACGATCACCGGCCCGTCGGTCGGTGGCGGCGTGTCGGCGGTGCGGCCCCGGATCACCGCGACCGGGCACAGCCCGCGGGCGGACAGGGCGACGGCGGTGGAGCCGACCAGGATGCCGCTGAACCCGCCCAGGCCCCGCGAACCCAGCACGACCAGGCAGGCGTTCGCGGACTCCGCCACCAGCGCGGGCACGGCGTCCGCGGTCTGCAGGTCGCGGTCGACCACCAGGTCAGGATGGTCGGCCAGCACCGCGTCCCGCACCTCGGCGAGCATGCGGCGCCCGCCTGCCTCGACGGTGTCGAGGAAGCCGTGCGGCGCGCCGAAGCCGCCCGCGTGCGCGTACGCGGCGACGTCGACCGCGTGCACCAGCCGCAGCGGGACCTGCCTGCGGGCGGCCTCGGCGGCGGCCCAGCGGACGGCGTGCAGCGCCGAGGTCGACCCGTCGACACCCGCCACGACCGGCGGACGGGAGAGGGTGGCGCTCATCCTGGTGACTCCTCGGGGTGGGGCGCGCGGTCGGCGCAACGCCGTCCGGGGTCACGGGACGGTGGTGGATGGTGCACGGCGGCGGACACGACTTGCCCGCGCGGCTCCGTGAGGTCAGGCTACGCCCTCGCGCGGCTCAGTCGAGATCGGCGAGCAGCCGCTTGACGACCTTGCCGGTGGCGTTGCGCGGCACCTGCCGGACGAAGATCACGTCCCGGGGCACCGAGAAGCGCTCCAAGTGCTCGTGCACGTAGTCCCGCACGGCGGTGGCGCCGAGCCGGGCGCCCGGCTTGAGGGCGACGTAGGCGGCGAAGCGCTGGCCGAACTCGCGGTCGGGCACGCCGACCACGGCGGCGTCCTGCACGCCGTCCAGGCCCAGCAGCAACTCCTCCACCGGCCGCGGGAAGACGTTCTCGCCACCCGCGATGATCATGTCGTCGTCGCGGCCGGAGACGAACAGCCGCCCGTCGGCGTCGAGGTAGCCGCGGTCGCCGGTGACCATGAGGTCGTCGTGCATCTCGTTGCGGGTGCCGTTGGTGTAGCCCTCGAACAGCATGTCGTTGCCGACGCAGATCCGGCCGACCGTGCCGGGCGGCAGCGGCTCGCCGTCGGCGTCGAGGATGCCGACCTTGGTGCCGACCGCGCAGCGTCCGGCGGTGGTGGGAGCCGCGCGCAGGTCGGCCGGGTCGGCGATGCTGGCGGTGGACACCTCGGTGGAGCCGTAGAGGTTGTAGAGCACGTCGCCGAAGGCGTCCATGAACGCGGTGACGAACGGCCCGGACAGCGCCGACCCGCTGCTGGCGACCACGCGCAGCGACGACAGGTCGTAGCGGGCGCGGACGCGCTCGGGCAGCGCGAGGATGCGCTGGAGCATGACCGGCACGGCGATCAGCGACGTGCAGCGCAGTTCGGCGATGGCGCGCAGCGCGGACTCGGCGTCGAAGCGGCGCTGCAGCACCAGGGTGGCCCGCAGCGGCATGCCGAGCTGGGTCGCGGCCAGCCCCCAGGTGTGGAAGATCGGCGCGGCCACGAGCATCCGCTCCCCCGCGCGTAGCGGAATGCGGGAGAGCACCGTGGCGGCCGAGCCCATGCCCGGCGGGTTGCGCCTGCGCGCGCCCTTGGGCGTGCCGGTGGTGCCCGACGTCAGCACGATGACCTTGCCCGCGGACATCGGCGGCCGGATCGCGTCGCCGGGCGAATCCGCGATCAGCGTGTCGACGGTGACCTCGCCGGGCGCGGCGCTCCAGGTGGAGATCCACGGCAGCGACGACGGCAGGTTGTGGAACAGCGGCGCGAACTCGTCGTCGGCCAGTAGCGCGACCGGCCGGTGCGCCTCCACCAGGTCGGCGATCTGGTCGGCGGCCAGGCCGGTGTTGAGCATGAGCACGTCGGCGCCGAGCTTGCCGCACGCGATGGCCGCCTCGACCAGGCCCGCGTGGTTGCGGCACATCAGCGCGACCCGGCGCCCGTGCCGCACCCCGTACTCGGCGAGGCCGTTGGCCAACCGGGTGGTGCGCAGGTCGACCTCGGCGAAGGTCAGCTCGCCGCGCTCGTCGACGATGGCTATCCCGTCCGGCCTACGCGCCGCCGACGCCCGATAGCCGCCGACGAGGGTGGCACCCCACCGGGTGAGCGCGGTGAGCTGGCGGGCCATCCGGTCGGGCCTGCCGGGGGTGAGCACGCCCGCCCGCGCCAGGGTGCGGGCCACGGTCAGGGTCGACTGGCCCTTGGCGGTCTGGTCGATGCGCGACGGCGAGACGGTGACCGCACGCCCGGACAGGTGGTGGTCGATGAGCGTGAGCGCCTTGCGGATCCGCTTGCGCTCCCAGGACGGGGTGAGCACCGTGCCCGCGGTGAGCCCCTCCGGCAGCGACAGCATGACCTGCACCAGGGTGCGCCCGCGCGGACCCACCGCGAGCCGGATCGTCAGGTGCCCGCCGTGCCAGCTCGGGCTGACCAGCACCAGGTGCTCGGCGGGCCGGTGCACCAGCACCTCGATCTCGTCGTGCAGCGGTTTGCCGCCCGCGACGCAGAACCGCACCCGGTAGCGCGCCCCGCGACCGGCGGGCGCGCCCGCGAGCCGCTCACACGAGGCGACCTCGCGGACGAACCGGGGGTAGAGGGCGGGTTCGCTGAGGATCTCCCAGACCTGTTCCGGCGGATGGTCGAGGGTGTGTTCCACCTCGACGAGCTCGGTCGGCATGGTCCTCCGTCATCGGCACCCGCACGGGCAGGCGCACGTGTTGGCACCGGTTGGTATCAGCGAACCGTTGGCCGGGGCAAGCACGCGTACCGCCATCTGGACGACCAGCCATCAAGATCACCCGGACGGCGCAAGCCAGTCGGCAACCAGCAGTGTCCACTCCCTCACCCTGGGCGTCCAGAGCACTGGACCGTCGACTCGCTCGTGCTCGACCCGATCGGCGGTTCCCCTCAGCTCGCGGGCACGACCACCGTGCCCTTGGCGCGAGTGACCACGACAGGCGGGTCGAGCACGTCGGCGGCGGACGGGCCGCGTTCGGGGGCCGAGCGGCAGACGACGCGGGCCTCGAACTCCAAGGTGCGGGAGCGGGTGCCGATTCGGACCAGGGTGGCGGTGGCCTCGATGACGTCGCCCGCCTGGATCGGGGCCAGGAACTCGACCTCGGCGTACCCGGCGAACAGGCCCTCGTCGCCGTCGGTGCGCACGCACAGCTCGGTGGCCACGTCGCCGAACATGCCGAGGCCGTAGGCGCCGTCGACCAGGTTGCCGCCGTAGTGGGCGTGCGAGTGCGGCACGTACCTGCGGTGGCTGACAGTGAACCCAACAGTGCGGCCCTGTGACAGTGATTCGCTCGCGGGCTCGCTCATGACATCCCCTCGCAGGCTCCGTGATGCCGCTCGCGGACGCCCTGTGACATCGATTCGCTCGCAAGCTCGCTCATGAGTGGGCAGGCTCCTTCGTGGACTGGATGGCGTGCGCGAGGTAGCTCGCGACCTCGCCGGGCGTGGTACCGCGACCGAAGACCCGGTCGACACCGAGTTCGCCCGCCATCAGCGGGTCGAACCGGGGGCCGCCCGCGATGAGCAGCGGGCACCGCTCCCCCATGGCCTCGCGGAACGCCGCCGACATCTCCTGGGTGTTGAGGATGTGCGCGTCCCGCTGGGTGACGACCTGGGAGACGAGCACCGCGTCGGCCTTCTCGGTGCGCGCGGACTTGACCAGCTCCGGCACCGACACCTGGGCGCCGAGGTTCACCACCCGCAGCTCGCGGTAGTACTCCAGGCCCTTCTCCCCCGCGAAGCCCTTGATGTTGAGGATGGCGTCGATGCCGACGGTGTGCGCGTCGGTGCCGATGCAGCCGCCGACGACGACGAGTTTGCGCCGCAGCCGCCTCTTGATCACCGAGTTGACGTCGCTCGGCGGCAGCAGCGGGTATTCGCGCTCGACCACCTTGACCTCGTCCAGGTCCACGATATGGGTCACCGAGCCGTAGACGACGAAGAACGTGAAGTCGTCGCCGATGGGGTGCGAGTGCACCACCATGGCCGGGTCCATGCCCATCTTGTTCGCCAGCAACTGCGCGGCGCCGTCGGCGCGGGGGCCGTGCGGCACGGGCAGGGTGAACGAGAGTTGCGCCATGCCGTCGCCGGTGGTGTCGCCATAGGGGCGGACGTGGCGCTTCGCGCTGGTCACGGGGCCACTCCTTCGAGCAGGTCGGTCGCGGGGTTGACGTAGCCATCGGCCTTGACGACCACACCATCGGCGCCCTTGCCCTTGTCGGCGGGGCGCTTCATCAGGCCGAACGTGCCGTCCGCGATGGCGTTGAGCAGCCCGTCGTCCACGATCCGGCCGAGCAGGTCGACGGCCTCGCCGAGCACCTGGTGGGCGCGCTTGACGATCAGGCCGTCCGGCGCGGGCCGGAAGTCCTCGCGCAGGCTGCCCGCCGCGTCGAGCACGTAGCGCACGTTGGCCAGCGCGAGGTCGCGGTCGGACAGGAACGGGGTGACCACGGCCTCGGTCATCATCCCGACCAGCAGGATCGACTGGCCGGTGAGCACGCCCGCGAGGTTGAAGAACCCGTCGAGCAGGTAGCCGTTGAACACGTCGCCGGTCATGTGCTTGGTCGGCGGCATCCACTTGAGCGGCGCGTCGGGGAACAGCTCGCGGGCGAGCAGCGCGTGCGCCAGTTCGAGCCGGAACGAGTCGGGCACCTTCGGGTTGATCTCGAACGCGTGGCCGAGGCCCAGCAGCTCGTCGGGCAGCCCGGCCTCGTGCGCGAAGTGCTCGTTGAGGAGCTGCGACACCGTCACGGTGTGCGCGGCGTCGACGGCGTCGGCGGTGGTGAGGTAGTTGTCCTCGCCGGTGTTGATGATGATCCCGGCGCGGGCGTGCACCTGGCGGGAGAACCGCTGGTCGACGAACGTGCGAATCGGGTTGATGTCGCGGAACAGGATCCCGTACATCGAGTCGTTGAGCATCATGTCGAGCCGTTCGAGCCCGGCGAGCACCGCGATCTCGGGCATGCACAGGCCCGACGCGTAGTTGGTGACCCGGACGTAGCGGCCGACCTCTTTGGACACCTCGTCCATCGCGGCCCGCATGATCCGAAAGTTCTCCTGGGTGGCGTACGTGCCCGCGAACCCGTGGTGGGTGGCGCCCTCGGGCACGTAGTCGAGCAGCGACTGCCCGGTGGAGCGGATGACGGCGATGATGTCGGCGCCCGCGCGGGCGGCGTTCGCGGCCTGCACGACGTCCTCGTCGATGTCGCCGGTGGCCACGATCAGGTAGATCCACGGCCGCTGCGCGGGGTCGCCGAGCCTGCCGACGAGCTTGTCGCGCTGGGCCCGGTTGCGGTCGACGGTCTTGAGGCCCTTGGCGACGGCGGTGCGGGCGGCCTTGGCGGCGCGGGTGGCGTCGCGGCCGGTCGGGACCGTGAACTGGATCTGCCCCGCGGCGGTGGCCTCGGCCAGGTCGGTGAGCGTGGCGAGGTCGTGCGCGCGCAGCGCGTGGAACACCGGCAGCACGGCGCCGTGTGCCAGGCCGCACTGCTCGCGCACGGTGTCCACCACGCGGTTCACCCACGGGACGTCGCCCGCGCGGTGGGTGGTGTCGGCCCCGGTGATGCCCGCGAGGCGCAGCGTCGCGCGTTCGACGGCGACCGTGGTGTGTTTCCTGGCGATCTCCACCACCGGCGCGGCGGCCCGCGCGGCGAGTCCGCGCGCGGTGGCGACGACGCCGGGGTCCAGGTCAAGCAGCCCCATCGCCGCTCCCTTTCTGCTGGTCGTACACGGTGCTGCCGCGCACGACGGTGCGCAGGCAGACGGGCAGGTCGGCGCCGGGGTGCAGCGGCGGCAGGCCGGGGACGCGGGAGCGCGGGTCGGTCGACCAGCGCCGCACGCGCGCGTCCGGCGCGGTCGTGACCAGCTCCGGGGCGTCCCAGACGGCGTAGGTCGCGGGGGCGCCGGGCACGAGGGTGCCGGTGACCCCGTCGTCCACACCCGCCGCGCGCCAGCCGCCCCGGGTGTGGGCGGTGAACGCGGCACGCGGGGACAGCCCGAAGCCGTCGGTGCGGTGGTGCACGGCGGCCTGGACGGTCGCCCACGGGTCGACGCGGGTGACGGGGGCGTCCGAGCCGAGCGCGAGGATCACCCCGGCGGCGGCCAGCGCGGCGAACGGGTTCAGCGCGGTGCCGCGCTCGGCGCCCAGCCGCGCGGCGTACATGCCGTCCGGCCCGCCCCAGGCGGCGTCGAACAGCGGCTGCACCGACGCGACGACACCCCACTGGCCGAGTCGCCCGGCCTGCTCGGCGGTGACCATCTCCAGGTGCTCCAGCCGGTGCCGCGCGCCCGCGAGGGCGACCCGGCCGACGACCAGCTCGGCCAGCGCGAACCCCTCGACCACCGCGCCGACCGCGCCGTCGCCGATGACGTGGAACCCGGCCTGGATGCCCGCCTCGGTGCACACGGCGAGGTGCTCGGCGATCTGGCCCGCGTCGAGGTAGAGCGCGCCGGTCGAGCCGGGTTGGTCGGCGTAGGCGTGGCACAGGGCGGCGGTGCGCGAGCCCAGGGCGCCGTCGACGAACAGATCGCCCGCGAGGCCGCGCACACCGAGTTTCGCCGCCAGCTCGGCCGGGCCGCGCTCGCCCCAGTAGCCGACGACCTCGGGCAGGCGCCCGCCCGCGCGGGCGAGCAGGTCGGCCAGGTCGTCGGCGCCGGAGATGTCCGGGCCCGCGCACTCGTGCACACAGGCGATGCCCCGCGACGCGGCGTGCCGCAGGAACTCGACCTGCGCGTCGGCGCGCTGCGCCGGGGTGATCGCGTCCTGGGCGGCGCGGCGGACGTGGTGGTGGGCGGACGTGGTGAGCGGACCCGTGTCCGAGAACCCGGGTTCGGCGCGGGCGGCGGGCGCGCGGTCGAGCAGCGCGGCGGACACCAGCGCCGAGTGCACGTCGATGCGGGAGAGGTAGACCGCCGCGCCCTCGGCGGCGGCGTCGACCTCGGCGCGGGTCGGCGGGCGGCGCTCGGGCCACGCGGTCTCGTCCCAGCCGTGGCCCCACACCAGCGGGTGCCCGGTGCGCCGGACGTGCGCGCGGAGGGCGTCGAGGCAGTCGGCCAGGGATCGGCACGCGGTCAGGTCGAGACCCGTGCGCAGCAGGCCAGCGGATGTGGCGTGCACGTGCGCGTCGACGAACGCGGGCGCCACGAACGCGCCGTCCAGCGCCACCGTCTCGTCGGCGTCGGGGTAGAGCGTGCGGCCGACGGAGTCCTGGCCGAGCCAGACGACGACACCGTCCGCGACAGCCAGGGCGGTCGCCGAGGGGTCCGCCGGGGAGTGAATCCGGCCCCCGGTGAGCAGTGTGGTGGTCACGACTACGCAGTCTGCCGCTCGCGTGCCTCGAACAGGGCCCGCACCCCGGGCTCGGCGCGCAGCAGGTCGAGGGCGAACTCGGCGTGGCCGGGGACGTAGCCGTTGCCGACCAGCATGCGCACGTCGGCGGCCAGCCCCTCGGCGCCGAGCGCGGCGGCGGAGAACGACGTGGCCATCGAGAAGAAGATCACCGTGCCGCCCGGGGCGGTGGCCAGGATCGCGCCGTGCTCGCAGCCGGGCACGTCCACGCAGACCACGGTGACGTCCACCGGCGCGCCGACAGCCTCGGCCACGGCGACCGGGTTCCGGGCGTCGGCGATCACGACCTCGTCGGCGAGCCCGGCGGCCAGCACGGCGGCGGCCTCGGACTCGAACGGCACCAGCGCCACGACCCGGCCCGCCCCCGCGCGCCGTGCCGCGACCAGCGACAACGACCCGGACTTGCCCCCGCCCCCCAGCACACACACCGACGGCGACGGCCCGGCGGCGCGAACCACCCGGTCGGTGAGCGCGGGGGCGCCGCACACGTCGAGCACCGACAGCGACAGCGCGTCGGGCAGGTCGGCGGGCAGCACGGCGGCGATGGAGCGGCCGAACAGCACGGCGGTGCCCCGGCACGGCACCTGCTCTCCCTCGCCGTCCCAGTCGGCGAGGCCGTCGGTGATGCGCAGCGGGGTCAAGGTGAGCGAGACGAGGGTGGCGACCCGGTCGCCGACCCGCAGGCCCAGCGGCGAGTCGGGCCCGACCGCGCGGACGGTGCCGAGCAGCATGCCGCCGGACCCGGTGACCGGGTTCTGCATCTTGCCGCGCTCTTCGACGATGCGGAGTACGGCCGAGCGGACCGCCGCGCCGGAGCCGTGTTCCTCGCGGAGTTGGCGGTAGGAGGCGGCGTCGAGGTTGAGCCGCTCGACGTCGAGCACGACCTCGTCCGGCCACGGCCGGGGGTCGGCGTCGAGGCATCCGGCCTGCTGAGGCAGCACGCCCGCCGGGTCGAGCACCCGGTGCAGCCCGTACGGCGACCCGGCCCGCCTGCCCGCGTCGATACCCTCGGTCACTGCGAAACCCCTCTCGACGGGAGAATTTACGCTGCGCTCGCGTTGTGGCAGCATATCTTTACGCCCCCCGAACGGCGAGGAGCAAATATGACTGCGGTACGTGAAGTAGCAGAGGCCCCGGCGACCACCGTCTCGGCGGCGATCGACCAGGCGGGCCGCCAGCCCTACGAGTACGTCCGCCGCGAGCTGGTCGAACCGGACTGGCGCCGGTTCCCCGGCTGGGCGCACGTCACCGACGCCCAGTGGCGCGACGCGCAGTGGCAGCGGGTCAACTGCGTCAAGAACGCCGGGCAGCTCCGCAAGGTCGTCGGCGACCAGCTCGCCGAGTCGTTCTACGACGAGCTGGCCGCCGACCAGGAGCTGCTGGCCACGATGTCGATGCTGCTGCCGCCGCAGATGCTCAACACGATGGCGCCCGCCGCGTCGGCGGCCGAGTTCACCGACGCGTTCTTCGCCGACCCGGTCCGCCGCTACATGCTCCCCGTCCGCTCCGACCGCGACCCCGAGTGGCCGAGCCACCCGCACTCCGAGCGCGACTCGCTGCACGAGGCCGAGATGTGGGTGGTGGAGGGGCTGACCCACCGCTACCCGACCAAGGTGCTGGCCGAGCTGATCTCGACCTGCCCGCAGTACTGCGGGCACTGCACCCGGATGGACCTCGTCGGCAACTCCACCCCGCAGGTCGACAAGCACAAGCTGCTGCTCAAGCCGGTCGACCGGCAGGACCTGATGGTCGACTACCTGCGCCGCACCCCGGGCGTGCGCGACGTCGTGGTGTCCGGCGGCGACGTGGCGAACGTGCCGTGGAAGCAGTTGGAGTCGTTCCTGATGCGGCTGCTGGACATCGAGACCGTCCGCGACATCCGGCTGGCCACCAAGGCGCTCGCCGGGCTGCCGCAGCACTGGCTGCAGGACTCCGTGGTCGAGGGGCTGGAGCGGGTGGCCCGCACGGCCGCGCGGCGCGGGGTGAACCTCGCGATCCACACCCACGTCAACCACGCGCAGTCGGTGACGCCCCTGGTCGCGGAGGCGGCGCGGACCGCGCTGGAGGTCGGCGTGCGCGACGTGCGCAACCAGGGCGTGCTGATGCGGGGCGTCAACGCGACCCCGGAAGCCTTGCTGGACCTGTGTTTCGCGCTGCAGGGCGAGGCGAACATCCTGCCGTACTACTTCTACATGTGCGACATGATCCCCAACGCCGAGCACTGGCGGGTCGCGGTGTGGGAGGCCCAGGAGCTGCAGCACGCGATCATGGGCTACCTGCCCGGCTACGCCACCCCGCGGATCATCTGCGACGTGCCCTACGTGGGCAAGCGCTGGGTGCACCAGCTCGCCGAGTACGACCGCGAGCTGGGGGTGTCGTACTGGACGAAGAACTACCGGGCGGGCACCGAGCGGATGGAGGCCGCCGAGGCCGAGGCCATCCTCACCCGCCGCTACCCGTACTACGACCCGATCGCCACCCTTCCGGCCGCCGGACAGCGGTTCTGGCGGGACAACCCGGCCCACCAGGGCTGACCGACCCGCCGATCGGCCGCGAACGGGTGTCGCGGGGTTCGCCTGGTCAGCGCCTTTCCGACCGGCGGCCGATACGGAAGACTCGCGAATCCGGCCGCCGACCAGCGCGGCCAGTGACCGAGGAGTTTCGGCGTGCTCATCCGCAGAAGACGGACGCTCGTGGCCACCCTGGTGGCCGCGGCGACCGCGGGGCTCGTCGCCGCCACCGCCGGGGTCGCCCCGGCGCAGGCCGCGCCAGCCAGCCAGACCCAGCAGGACATCGCGGACCGGTTACGGGCGATCCCCGGGCTGACCGTGGTGTCCGAGTCGGCCACCCCGCCAGCGGGGTACCGGTTCTTCATCCTCAGCTACCGCCAGCCCGTCGATCACCACAAGCCGCGCGGACAGGCGTTCGAGCAGCGCTTCCAGTTGCTGCACAAGGACGTCGCCAACCCGATGGTGCTGCACACCTCGGGCTACAACATGCGCGAGACCGCGTTCCGGTCCGAACCCACCCGGCTGATCGACGGCAACCAGATCTCCGTCGAGCAGCGGTTCTTCTCCCCCTCGCGGCCCGACCCGGCCGACTGGGACGACCTGGACATCTGGCAGGCCGCCACCGACCACCACCGCATCGTGGCGGCGCTGGAGCGGGTCTACCCGGCCAAGTGGATCTCGACCGGCGCCAGCAAGGGCGGCATGACCTCGGTCTACCACCGCCGCTACTACCCGCGCGACGTCGACGGCGTGGTGGCGTATGTGGCCCCGAACGACCGGGTCAACCCGGCCGACCGGGCCTACGACGCGTTCTTCCAGTCCGTCGGCACCGACGCGGCCTGCCGCGCGCGGCTCGACGGCGTGCAGCAGGAGGCGCTGCGGCGGCGGCCCGAGCTGGTGGCGAAGTACCAGGCCGACGCGGACGCGGGCGGCTGGACCTTCACCCAGGTGCTCGGCTCGATCGACCGGGCGTTCGAGATGACCGTGCTGGACACGGTGTGGGCGTTCTGGCAGTACTCCGGTCAGTCCGCGTGTGGCACGGTCCCCGCCACCACCGCGACCACCGATGAGCTGTACACCTTCATCGACGGCGTCGCCGGGTTCTCCTTCTACGCCGACCAGGGCATCCTCCCGTACGCGCCGTACTACTACCAGGCGGCCACCCAGCTCGGCTGGCCCTCGCTGCGCTTCGAGCACCTGCGCGGGCTGACCAACCACCCGGGCCTCTACCAGGCGAACTCCAGCCTCCCGCGGGATCTGCGCGCCCGCCACGACGGCCGCCCGATGCTCGACGTGGACCACTGGGTCCGCACCCGGGCCTCGGAGATGCTGTTCGTCTACGGCGCGAACGACCCGTGGGGTGCCGAGCCGTTCTACCCGAGCACGCACGACTCGTTCACCTACACCGCGGCAGGCGCGAACCACGGCGCGAACATCGCCGCGCTCGCACCCGCCGACGGTGCCGCCGCCACGGCGACACTGCGCCGCTGGGCGGGGGTGACCGCCCCGGCGATCACGTCCCGGTCGGCTTCGGACGGCATCACCGATCTCGACCGCGCCGAACCGCGCAACGAGCGTCGCCCGCTGTAGTCCCCGTCCGCCGCGCCTGGCGTGGGTTCATTCCCGCGCCAGGCGCGGCAGGCGTCGAGCCTCAGTCGAGAAACTCGATGTGGTGCTTGCGGGCGACTTCCGCGGGGTCCAGGCCCGCTGCCCAGTCGTCGAAGAAGTCCTCCAGTCCGGCAGGCGTCCCGAGAATCAGCATCCGGCCGCCTGCCGAACCGGCAACGTACTTGTGCGGGATACCCATTGGCAGGTGCACGAGATCACCGGCCGGCGCCGCGAACGTGTCGGGCCCGCAGGTGACCGTGAAGGCGCCGTCGAGCACGTAGAAAGACTCATCCATCAGCAGGTGGCGATGCAGTGGCGTGGCGTCGCCCGGTGGAACCGTTGCCTCGATCAACGTCAGGCTCCCCGCGGTGACCACTGCGCCCGCGAGAAGGTGACCTCCCGCTGCCGGGAGTCCGCGCGCGGTGGCCGGTGTCGAATGGAATCCGCGGTGTTCGGCCATGACGTACGTCTCCCTTGGCTCATCAGCGCCCAGTGGTGCGACGAATCTCCGGTCGTGGCCACTAAACTCGGCCGGGATGATGCGACGGTATCGCTGGCACGCCGCCGTGCTGCTCCTGGTGACGATGCTGCTCGGCGCGTTCCTCGTGGTCGGCGGCCCCGAACCGGCACCTCCACCAGGACCGCCGACCGGTGTGCCCCGGGTCGTCGTCGCGCTGGGCGACAGCACGATCTCCGGCGAGGCGGCGGGCGACTACGAGCCGGGCACCGACGGCCAGGACGGCAACTGGTGCCACCGCTCGGCCAACGCCTCCATCCACCACACGGCGGTGCGTGGCGTCGCGGAGACGATCAACCTCGCCTGTTCGGGCGCGCCGTCCGCGCAGGTCGGACTGGGTGACACCGAGCAGTACACCGAGGGCTCCCAGGCGGGACGGCTCGCCGCGATCGCCCGGGAGAAGCGGGTGGTGGCCGTGCTCGTCTCGACCGGCGCGAACGACGACCCGGGGTTCTCCCACGTGCTCGACAACTGCGTGCAAGCGTGGTTCGACCGCGGCAAACCCGGCTGCGCCGACGTCGAGGGGCCGGGCTGGCAGCGCAAGGTCGACGCGATGGTGCCGAAGGTCGTGCGCGCGCTGGCCGACATCCGCTCGGTCATGCGCGACACCGGCTATCAGCCCGCCGACTATCAGCTCGTCCTGCAGTCCTATTCGGCGCCGATCAGCCCGGATGTGCGCGCGGAGCTGCGCAACCTCAACGGCTGCCCGTTCCGTGCCGACGACCTGCGGTGGGTGCGGGAATCGGGGATCACCCAGATCACCGACGGCCTGCGGGAGGCCGCCCGCGAGTCGGGCGCGCGGTTCCTCGACCTGTCGCGCGCCGGGCTGGGCCGGGAGGCGTGCGCCCGCGAGGACCCGACCCAGGAGTGGTTCAGCAGGCTGGCGGTCCGCTGGGACGACCTGCGGAGCGAGGTGCGCGCATCGCACGCGCTGCAGGAGTCGTTCCACCCGAACGCGGCCGGACACCGGCAGTTCGGCCGCTGCCTGGGCGAGTTCCTCGGCACCGACGACCGCGCCGCGGCCTGCCTCGCGGGCGCAGACGGCACCCTGCACCCGGCGGCGAGCATCGGGCCGTGACGGAACCCGCCGCGCGCACGGACGTCCAACGGCCATGCGCGCGCTGCTGCTCTGCCTGACCGCCGCCCTCGGCCTGCTCGCGGGCTGCTCGTCGGACCGTTCGCCGGACGCCCTGCCCGCCGACTTCGCGGGCTCGGTCGAGTACCGCAACGGCACGGTGGCGCCGCCCTACCACTACGAGTGGACCGCCGAGTTCACCGCGACCGAGGCCACCGTGCGCTGGCGGCCCGGCTACGCCGAGGCGACCGAGCCGTGGACCGAGACCGTGGCCCTGCCTGCCGACCGACGCGCCGAGCTGTACCGGGCACTGCGGGCGGCGGGCGCCTTCGAGGACACCCCGGACGACGACGGCCTGACCGGTGGTTCACTCGGCTCGGTGCGCCTCACCGCCGATGGCCGCACCTACTCCCCCGGCACGCTCGGCCGGAGCCGAGAGTCCCAGGACCGCCTCGACGCCGTGCGCGACGCGGTCATGGCGGCGGTGCCGACCGAGGTGTGGGACGGGATGCAGCGGCGGCAGGAGCAGTGGGGCCGGACGCGGCGCTGACCCGGTGGCGCACGGTCGCCGCCGCCCAACTGCCCACCCACAGCGCACCCAGCGCGAGCGTCACCCAGGCCACCCAGCTCGACGGCGGCTCCCCCACCAGCCGGACCGCCCGCAGCGCGAACACCACGAAACCGGCCCCCACCAGCACTATCCCCACCCACGACGCGGCCCGCAGCAACGCACCCCCGCGCGGTGGCCGGGCCAGCGCGACAGCCAGCGCGGCCACGACCAGCCCGACCGCCACGTTGCCCCACTGCCCGAGCGCGACGGTCCCGCCGTACTCCCGCACCGCCTCCGGCGAGGCAGCGAACCCGTGCAGCCCCAGTTCGCCGCGCACCGCGAAGTCCACCTTCGCGGCCGCGTAGACCAGCGCACACGCCGCCGCCACGACCGCCCAACCGTTCCGCATGGCACCGACCCTGCCGCATCGCGCGCGCTCCCGCCCGCCCCGCGAGAGTTCGGCGCGACAGTTCTGCACGACGTTGTGCCGGGTTCACCCGCCCCCTCTACGGTCGGGCCATGCGCCTGTTACTCACGCTGCTGACCGTCACCGGACTCCTCGTCGCGCCCGCCGCCGCCACCGCCGACCGCCCCGACCGGGTGCGTCCGCTGGCCCAGGCCCACGCGCACAACGACTACGAGCACGACCGGCCCCTGCACGACGCGCTCGACCACGGCTTCACCAGCGTGGAGGCCGACATCTACCTCGTCGGCGGCGAGCTGCTCGTCGGGCACGACCCGCAGGACCTCGCGCCCGGCCGTACGCTGCGCGCGCTGTACCTGGAGCCGCTGCGCGACCGGGTCCGCGCCAACCACGGCAAGGTGTACCCGGGCAGACCCGCGCCGTTCCAGCTCCTGATCGACCTGAAGAACACCGGCGCCGCCACCTACACCCAGCTCGACCGGGAGCTGCGCGATCCGCGCTACGCGTTCCTGTTCACCCGCTACACCGACGGCAAGGTCAAGGGCGGCCCGGTGACCGCCGTGGTGTCCGGCGACCGGCCGCGCGACCTGATGGCCGCCCAGCGCGACCGGCTCGCCTTCTACGACGGCAGGCTCGTGGGCGCGACCGACCTCGGCGGCGACGCGGAGTTCGTGCCGCTGGTGTCGGACAACTGGACCAAGGTGTTCACCTGGACCGGCGCGGGCACCATGCCCGCCGCCGAGCGCGACCGGCTGCGCTCGATCGTGGCCACCGCGCACGCCGCCGACCAGCGGGTGCGGTTCTGGGCCACGCCCGACCAGCCCGGCCCGGAGCGCACGGCGATCTGGCGGGAACTCGCGGCCGCGGGCGTGACCACATCAACACCGACGACCTCGCGGGTCTGGCGGCGTTCCTGCGGTAGAACCCGCGGGTGCACATCGACGACCTCGACCTGTCCGACGACGCCACCGCCCAGGCGGTGCACGCGGTGGGCCTGCGGGCCTACCGCGTGGAGGCCGACCTGATCGGCTTCGACGGCATCCCAGCCCTGCACGAGTCGCTCGCGGAGTTGCGGGCGCGACCGCTGCGGTGGCTGGGCTGCCGGTCGGGCAGCGTCCCGGTCGCGTTCCTCGCCTGGGACCAGACCGACGAGGTCGACATCGACCGGCTCTGCGTCGACCCGGCGTGGTTCCGCCGCGGCCTCGCCCGCGCGCTGCTCGCCGCCCTGCTCGACCGCACCGAGGGCGACGTCGTGGTCTCGACCGGCGCCGACAACACCCCGGCGGTCACGCTCTACGAGCGCGTCGGGTTCGAGCGCACCGGCACCCTCGAACCCGAGCCCGGGCTGCGGCTGGCCACGTTCCGCCTACAGCGCGGGTGAGCGGCCCTCGTACGGCGTGGACAGCACCACCGTGGTGCGAGTGGACACCTTCGCGGCCTCGCGGATCTTGCGCAGCAGCTCCTCCAGGTCGCCCGGGGTGGGCACCCGCACGAGCAGCACGTAGGACTCGTCGCCCGCGACCGAGTAGCAGGACTCGATCTCGCTGATGTGCTCCAGCCGCAGCGGGTAGTCGTCCGGGGCGGCCGGATCGATCGGCGTCAGCGAGATCAGCGCGGTCAGCGGCAGCCCGATGGCCTGCGCGTCGAGCCGGGCGGCGTAGCCGCGGATCACCTCGCGCTGTTCGAGCCTGCGCACCCGCTGGTGCACCGCCGACACGCTCAGCCCGACCCGCTCGGCCAGGTCGGTGAAGCTGCAGCGGCCGTCGGCGGCCAGCTCGCGCACGATGGCCTTGTCGATCGGCTCCAGCGCGCCGGGGCCCGTCATGCCGGCAGCACCACCAGCTCGTGCGGCCTGCGGTTGAGCGGCTCCACGCCGGTCTCGGTGACCACCACGATGTCCTCGATCCGCGCGCCCCACCGGCCCGGCCGGTAGATCCCGGGCTCCACGCTGAACGCCATGCCGGGCTCCAGCACGAGGTCGTTCCCGGCCACCACGTAGGGGTGTTCGTGCACGTCGAGGCCGATGCCGTGGCCGGTGCGGTGGATGAAGAACTCGCCGAACCCGGCGGCGGCGATGACGTCCCGCGCGGTGGCGTCGACCTGCTCGGCGGTGACCCCCGGCGCCACGGCGTCGACGGCGGCCCGCTGCGCGGCCTGGAGCACGGCGTAGGTGTCGGCCACGTCGGCGTCGCGCGGCTCGCCCACGGCGTAGGTGCGGGTGCTGTCGGAGTAGTAGCCCTCGGCGACCGGGCCGCCGATGTCGACCACCACCACGTCGCCCGCCTCGATCACCCGGTCGGACACGTCGTGGTGCGGGCTGGCGCCGTTGGGGCCGGACCCGACGATGACGAACTCGGCCCGCGTGTGCCCCTCGGCGACGATCGCGGCGGCGATGTCGGCGCCGACCTCGGCCTCGGTGCGGCCTGCGCGCAGCCACTCGGCCATCCGCGCGTGCACCCGGTCGATCGCGGCGCCCGCCGTGCGCAGCGCGGCCACCTCGGCGGCGTCCTTGCGCATCCGCAGCTCCCGCAGCACCGGCCCGGCGAGCACCTGCTCGGCCCCGGGCACGGCGTCGCGCAGCGCGAGAACGTGCAGCGCGGGCAGCATGTCGCCCACCGCGACCCGCGTCGAGGCGCCCAGCAGCCCGGCGACCAGCCGGTACGGGTCCTCGCCGTCGACCCAGGTCGCCAGCCGGACACCCAGCGCGTCGGTGGGCACCTCGGCGTAGCCCGGCGCCTCCAGCTTCGGCACCACCAGCACCGGGTCGCCCGCGACGGGCAGCACCAGGCAGGTAAGCCGCTCGAACGAGCTGCCGCTCCCGCCGATCAGGTAGCGCAGGTCCGACCCGGGCGCGATCACCATGGCGTCGGCCGCCGCGGCCGCGGCGGCCGCGCGGACCCGGTCGAGCCGGGCGCGGAGCAGGTCGGAGACGATGGTCGACATGACCGGCAGCCTAGCCCGCGGCCGCGGCGAAGCGCTCCCGTGATCATCCGGGACCCCGCCCGGACCCGGTGTGCGAACCTGCACCGCCGACAACCGCACCAGCGACGAAGGAACCAGCACATGATCCGACGCCCCGCCGTCCTCGCGCTGGGGCTGGCCGCCCTCGCGACCGCCACCGCGTGCACCATCCCCAGCACCACCGCCAGCGAGGTCGCCCTGCAGTACGGCGGCGGCCCGCTCGACTCCCGCGCCTACGTCCAGTGCATCCCGTCGGCCACCAAGCAGGTCAACGACATCAACGACACCTACGTCTACTACCCCGCCGGGCAACGCGACTTCACCTTCGGCGACGGCGACGACCTCGACTCCGCCGCGCTGACCTCCACCACCCAGGACGCCCAGGAGATCAAGGTGTCCGGCACGGTGAAGTTCACCTTGAACACCGACTGCGCGGAGTTCACCGACCCGTCCGGCAAGAAGTGGCCGGGCGGCAAGCTGCAGTACTTCCACGAGCTGATCGCGCAGAAGTACGACGCCGCGCCGGACGAGGGCGGCATGCAGATGAAGGAGGGCTGGTCGGGGCTGCTGCGCAACTACATCGGCGCCGCCCTTGACCGCGCCACCGACAACGAGGCGCTCAAGTACCCGTGGCTCAAGCTCTACACCGACACCGCGTCCAAGGCGCAGTGGGAGAAGGACGTCCTCGGACAGCTCCCGGCCATCCTGGCGTCCCTGACCCAGGGCGTCGACCTGATCACCATCAACTCGGTGCTGCTGCAGAAGCCCGGCATCCAGCCGGATCTCGTGCAGGGCCTGACCGAGAAGCAGGCCGCCGAGCTGCGGGCGCAGGCGGTCGACGTGGACAAGCGCGCCGCCGAGAGCTTCCCCGGCGGGATCGCCGCCTACCAGTTGTACCAGCAGCAGCAGGCGGTGAACGAGGCGATCAAGTCGGGCAAGGTGCAGGTGCTGCCGGTGCCGCAGGGTTCGCCGGTCATCGTGTCCCCCATCAAGTAGCGGGCCACGCGCTGGGCCCGCTGTCGCGCGGGCCCGGCGCGCGGTTACTACTTCATCGCCGCCCGGTACCCACGGGTGCCCGCCGAACCGCCGCCTGCGGCATGGCAGGCTCACCGCTCGTGAGTGGACCACTTGTGCTGTTGGACTCGGCGGGTCTGTACTTCCGGTCGTTCTTCGCGCTGCCGGAGTCGATGACCTCGCCTGACGGTGTGCCGGTGAACGCGGTGCGCGGCTTCGCCGGGATGGTCGCCCAGATCCTCACCGACCGGCGGCCGGGCAGACTGGTCGCGTGCCTCGACGCCGACTGGCGGCCCGCGTTCCGCGTCGCGGCCATCCCGAGCTACAAGGCGCAGCGGGTGGCGAATCCGGCGGAGAACGAGGAAGAGGTGCCCGACGCCCTCACCGCGCAGATCCCGATCATCCTCGACCTGCTCGACGCCGTCGGCCTGGGCATCGCCGCCGCCCGCGGCTACGAGGCCGACGACGTCATCGGCACCCTGGCCGCGCAGGAGGCCGACTCGCCGGTCGAGATCGTCACCGGCGACCGCGACCTGTTCCAGTGCGTGCGCGACGAGCCGACCCCCGTCCGGGTGATCTACGTCGGCCGCGGCTGGTCGAAGGCCGAGACGATCGGCCCCCGCGAGCTGGCCGAGCGCTACGGCCTGCCCGCGGACGGCATGGCGTACGCCGACATGTCGGTGCTACGCGGCGACCCGTCCGACGGTCTGCCCGGCATCTCGGGCATCGGCGAGAAGACCGCCGCGAAGCTGATCACCCGGTTCGGCTCGCTGCAGGCCCTGATCGAGGCCGCCGCGGCGGGCGTGAAGGAGGTCCCGCTGCGCGTGCGCGAGGCGTTCGTCCACGACGCCGACTACCTGGCGAAGGCCCCCCTGGTCGTCCGGGTCGCCACCGACGCCCCGATCGAGTGGCGCCACGACGCCACGATCCCGGCCGCCCCGAAGGACCCGGACCGACTGCGCGAACTCCAGCAGCGCTGGGGCCTGGGCGCCCCCGTCGACCGCCTGATCGCCGCCCTCGGCTGAGTGCGGGGCTCAGAAAAGTGCCGCAGAAGGCCGCGCGCGAGCGACCCGCCTCGACCGCTGAGCCAGGCGCTACTTGTCGGCGGGCGGGGCGACCTCGTACTCGCCGGTGTCGTTGCGGACGGTGATGTTCACGGTGCGCTGCTCACCCGCGATGGTGGCCGTGCAGGAGAACTGCCGGTCCTTCTTGACCTCCTGGTCGGCCGGGCAACTCACCGACTCGACCCCCTCGACGTTGTACTTGTCCGTCAGGATCGACTTGACGCCGGTCTCCACCGCCTGCTGGTCGAAGACCTTCTTGTTGAACCAGCCGGGGGTGACGAACCCGAGCACCGCGACCGCGCCCGCGATCAGCACGATGACGACGACCAGCACCCAGATCCAGGTGCCGCCGCCCTTCTTCTCGCGCGGCGGGACCCCCGGGTAGCCGCCGGGCTGGCCGTAGCCGCCGTACTGCTGCTGCTGTGACGGGTCTGGCTGGCCGTAGGGCGCCTGCTGGTAGCCACCCGCCGGGTACTGCTGCGTGGGCTGAGGCTGCTGCGGCGGCTGCCCGTAGCCGCCGTACTGCTGCGTGGGATCAGGCTGTCCGTAGGGCGACTGCGGGGGCGGCGGATAGCCGCCCTGAGCCGGGAACCCGCCCGACGGCGTCCCCTGGGGTGGGCCCGCGCCGTAGGGCTGCTGGCCCCACGGCTGCTGCGGATCTTGCCCACCGGACGGCCCGTAAGGGCTGCTCATTTTTCGCCTCCGCCTGATCGAGGTCGCGCGGCCGGAGTCCGGGGACGCCGGACGCCACTGAGCGCGATCAAACCACAGCTCGACAGGTCGGCCCCACCCCACCCGCCCAGCGTGTCCAACCTGGGTGCCGGGGCGCACCCCGTTCGGCCCGACTTCACACCGTCGCCAGGGCCACGACGCCGCGGCGGATGGCCTTGACCGCGTCCCGCGCCGCCTTGCCCACCGGCTCGTGTTCGCCGACCACGTCGCGGATCTGGTCGAGCAGGTCGATCACCTGCCTGCACCAGCGCACGAAGTCGCCCGCGGACAGCTCCTGCCCCGCCGAATCGGCCGCCGTGATCACCTTCTCCAGCGACTCGCCGCGGGCCCACCGGTACACCGTCCAGGCGAATCCCGGGTCGGGTTGGCGGGTCCGGTCGAGCCGGTGGTGACGTTCGTCGCTCTCCAGCTCCACCCACAGCCGCGCGGTGGCTGTCAGCGCGTCGGTGACCGCGCCGCCGGGCATCCTGGCCTCCATCGGACCGTCCCGGCGCGCCTCGTAGACCAGCGCCGACACCACCGCCGCCAACTCGGCCGCGCCGAGGCCGTCCCACACCCCGTTGCGCAGGCACTCCGCCGCCAGCAGGTCGGACTCGCTGTAGAGCCGGGCAAGGCGCTTGCCGTGCTCGGTGACCACCTGCTCGCCCTGCTTGTCGCCGGTGCCCGGCGCCAGGTAGCCCCGGTCGGCCAGCAGCCCGCGGATGCGGTCGAACGCGCGGGCCAGCGAGTGCGTCGTCGCGGCGACCTTCCGCTCGACCTGCTCGGTCTCGGCCAGCAGCCGGTGGTAGCGCTCGGCCCAGCGGGCGTGGTTCTCCCGGTCCTGGCAGCCGTGGCAGGGGTGCGCCCGCATCGCCCGGCGCAGTGCCGCCAGCTCGGCGTCGTCGTCCGCGCCGGAGCGGCGCCGGGTGCGCGCGGGCGCCTCGATGCCGGTGTCGCGCAGCGCCGAGGCCAGGTCGCGACGCGACCGCGGCGACCGGATGTCGACCTGCTTGGGCAGCTTCACCCGGCCCAACGCGGCCACCGGGTTCGGGAAGTCGGACACCGACAGCCGCCCGGCCCACCGATCCTCGGTGACCACCAGCGGCCGCGGCTCGCCCATCGGGTCCAGCCCGGGGTCGATCACGACCGCCAGCCCGGACCGCCTGCCCGCGGGCACCGCGATCACGTCGCCCTTGCGCAACTGCTCCAGCGAGTGCGCCGCCGCCGCCCGCCGGGCCGCGCTGTTCTGCCGCGACAGCGACTTCTCGCGGTCGGCGATCTTCCTGCGCAGCTCGGCGTACTCGGCGAACTCGCCGAGGTGACACGTCATCGCCTCGGCGTAGCCCGCCAGCGCCTCCCGGTTGCGCTCGACGCGCCGCGACAGGCCCACCACCGAGCGGTCGGCCTGGAACTGCGCGAACGACTGCTCCAGGATCTCCCTGGCCTGCTGCGCGCCCAGCCGGTCGACCAGGTTGACCGCCATGTTGTAGCCCGGCCGGAACGACGACCGCAGCGGGTAGGTGCGGGTCGAGGCGAGCCCGGCGACCTGCTTCGGGTCAACGCCGGGCTGCCACACGACGACCGCGTGCCCCTCGACGTCGATCCCGCGGCGCCCGGCGCGGCCGGTGAGCTGGGTGTACTCCCCCGGTGTCAGCTCGACGTGCGCCTCGCCGTTGTACTTGACCAGCCGCTCCAGCACGACCGTGCGCGCGGGCATGTTGATCCCCAGCGCCAGCGTCTCGGTCGCGAACACCGCCTTGACCAGCCCGCGGACGAACAGCTCTTCGACGGTCTCCTTGAACGCGGGCAGCAGCCCGGCGTGGTGCCCGGCGAACCCGCGCTCCAGGGCGTCCTTCCACTCCCAGAAGCCCAGCACGGTGAGGTCGGCGTCGGGCAGGCCGCGGGTCTTCGAGTCGACGATCCGGCGCACCTCGGCGACCTCGTCCTCGGAGTTGAGCCGCAGCCCCGACCGCACGCACTGCGCCACCGCGGCCTCGCAGCCCGCCCGGCTGAACACGAACACGATCGCGGGCAGCAGCGCCTGCGCGTCGAGCCGCTGCACCACCTCGACCCGCGACGTCGGCTTGAACCGCGGCCCCCGCGCGCCCGCGGCCCGGCCGCCCTTGGCCCGCGGCCCGTGCCACGGCGAGTGCATCCGGCCGACTTCCTCGGTGCGCCGGACCAGGTGCGGGTTGATGTGCGGCTCGCCTGCCGGGTCGTCGCCCGCGAACAGGTCGAGCATCCGGGCGCCCACCAGCATGTGCTGCCACAGCGGCACCGGCCGGTGCTCGTCGACCACCACCGTGGTGTCGCCGCGCACCTCGACCAGCCACTCGCCGAACTCCTCGGCGTTGCTGACCGTCGCCGACAGGCTGACCAGGTTGACCCACTCGGGCAGGTGCAGGATCACCTCTTCCCACACCGCGCCGCGGAACCGGTCGGCCAGGTAGTGCACCTCGTCCATCACCACGTACCCGAGCCCGTCCAGCGCGGACGACTCGGCGTAGAGCATGTTGCGCAGCACCTCGGTGGTCATCACGACGACGGGCGCGCTGCCGTTGACCGACGTGTCGCCGGTCAGCAGGCCGACCGACTTCGGCCCGTAGCGGGCGGTCAGGTCGGCGAACTTCTGGTTGGACAGCGCCTTGATCGGCGTGGTGTAGAAGCACTTGCGGCCCTCGGCGAGCGCCAGGTGCACGGCGAACTCGCCGACCACTGTCTTGCCCGCGCCTGTCGGCGCGCAGACAAGGACCCCGTGCCCGTCCTCCAGCGCGGCGCACGCCTGGCTCTGGAACGGGTCGAGGTCGAAGGACAGCTCGGCGGCGAACTCCGCCAGCTTCGGGTAACTCGCTCGACTCCGGGAGGCCGCGTACGCCTCGGCCGGGGAGCGGGATGAACTGGCGGACACACCGGCAAGGCTTTCACATCACACCGACAGACGTCGCGTGAACTTCCCGGCGCGGCGGTCGGTCAGCCGACGATCTCGATCGCGCCCGGCACGCACTCGATCTCCACCGGCAGCGGCCCCATCGGCTCGCCGTCGGCGTAGGCGACCCAGCCGTTGTCGCCGCCCAGGGCCACCCGGCGTGCCCGCAGCGTCCGCACCCTCGGGTGCGCCAGGTGCTTGCCGGTGCGCAGGCTCGGCAGGATGCGCAGCAGGTCCAGCCGCGACGCGTTACCCACGACCGTCACGTCGAACAGGCCGTCGGTCGGATCCGCCGCCGGACACACGGGGATGCCGCCGCCGTAGTAGCCGGTGTTGCCCACGGCCACCAGCGTCGCGTCCAACTCGACCCGGCCGGTGTCGGTGTCGAGCACCAGCGGGCGGGGCCGCAGCGCGGCAAGCTCGGCGACGATCGCCAAGTCGTAGCGCCTGCGGCCATGCGGCCAGCGCATCCGGTTCACCCGTTCGTTCACGGCCGAGTCGAACCCCGCGCACAGCACGCTCGCGAACCACTCGCCGCCGCCGAGCCGCCCGAGGTCGAGCCGCCTGCGGGTGCCCGCGCGGATCGCCGCCGCCACCGCGTCCGCCGCGGCCAGCGGCTCCGGCGGCCCGCCGAGCGCGCGCACGAGGTCGTTGCCGGTGCCGGCCGGGACAACCGCCAACGCCACGCCGTGGTCCGCG
Organism: Actinokineospora sp.; assembly: GCF_052390155.1. Lineage (NCBI taxonomy): Bacteria > Bacillati > Actinomycetota > Actinomycetes > Pseudonocardiales > Pseudonocardiaceae > Actinokineospora > Actinokineospora sp. The sequence continues at coordinate 57,281 of NZ_JBQTHF010000028.1, forward strand.
CAGAACTGCACGCCCTGGTGCGCCGAGCCGTCGCCGCCGAGCACGACGAGCAGGTCCAGCCCATCGTCGCGGGCGCGCGCCATCAGCGCCCGGGACTCCGCGACGGTGTTCGCCTCGACCATCGTGAGGTGATCGACGACACCCCGAATGCGGTCGGCGACGGCGTCGGCCACGCGTCCCGCCGCGCCGTGCCCCGATCCGGGGTGGACCGCCAGTGCCGCTCGCATGCGTTCTCCCACCCGGCCAGGACCCGCCCCGGCTGGTCCAGGTCAGGTCACGTCGTCGTAGCCGCGCCCCGGCTCACTGGGCAGCGTGCTGGGTTCGACCGGCTCGGCACGATAGTTCATCGGCGTCGCCTCGTCGGCACTCAGCCCCGCCGCCGGGTTCTCCAGCGCGTCCCGCTTCGCCTTGCGCCGGTCTTGCAGGCGGGCGACCTGCACCGCCAACTCGAACAGCACCGTCATCGCGACCGCCAGCACGACCATCGACACCGGGTCCGTGCCCGGGGTGGCGAACGCGGCGAAGATGAACAACCCGAAGACGATCCCCCGGCGCCACTTCTTCAGGTTGGTGTACGGCAGGATGCCCACCCGGTTGAGCATGATCACCAGCAGCGGCAGCTCGAAGCTCACGCCGAAGATCAGCAGCATCACCAGCACGAACGAGATGTAGTCACCCGCGTTCAGCGCCGTGATGAACACGTTGCCGCCGAAGCCGACCAGGACCTCCAGGCCCTGCGGGATGACGAAGAACGCCAGGAACGCGCCCGCGGCGAACAGCAGCGACGCGAAGATCACGAACACGAAGGCGAACCGGCGTTCCTTCGCGTAGAGCCCGGGGGTGATGAACGCCCAGAGCTGGTAGAGCCACAGCGGCGAGGTGACCACCATGCCCGCCGCGATGCCCACCTTGAACTGCACCATGAACGCCTCGAACGGCTGCGTCTGGAAGAGCTGGCAGTTGCCGGGCGTCGGCTCGAAGCGCACGCCTGCGGGCAGCGCGCAGTAGGGCTGCAACAGGATGTCGCCGAGCGAGGGAACCGGCCCCAGCTTGGTGAAGAACCAGATGAACCCGAAGACACCGCCGAGCAGGATTACCAGGACCGCGAGGCCGAGCCGGTTGCGCAGCTCGTAGAGGTGGTCCTTCAACGTCATGGTGCCGTCGGGGTTGTGCCTGCGGTTGCGGATTTTCCGCTTCGCGCGGCTCTCAGCCCGGCGGTGCGGATCGCGCGCCACCGTGGGGACCGGTCCTCTCAGCTAACGTTCTTGGGCGCCTGGTTCTGCGTGTCCACTTTTCGCTGGAGATCATCGACCTGCTGCTGGAGCTGCTCCGGGGTGGCCTTCGGCTGCGCGGGGGGCAGTTGCGCGGCGGGCGGCGGGGCGGCGGCGGTCTTGTCGGTCGCGGTGGCGTCGTCCTCGTCGTCGTCCTTGCGCATGCCCTTGGTCTCGGCCTTGAGAATGCGCATGGACTGTCCGAGCGACCGCGCCATGGCAGGCATCTTCCGCGCACCGAACAGCAGCACGATCACCACCGCGATGATCAGAATTTCCCACGGTCCAAGATTCACGGCCGTCCTCCTGTCTCGCTTCGCCCTGTGGATGGTACGCGCCCGGCGCCGCGTCTCCGCTCGGCTACCGCGACCCGCAGGGCGGCGGACCTGGCACGCAACAGACTTGATTCGTCACCGAAGGCGGCTTTGGCTGCCCCGAGGACGACCCTGGTACGGATCACACCACGGGCCAAGCGCACGAGGATGAACCCCAGCAGCACCAGTCCGACCAGGACCAGCGCCGCACTCGGCAGGAACGACACAGCCCGAACTCTACCCGGTGGCCCATGATCGTCCGCCCGGCCGTCAGGTGACGGCGAGGTGACCATCGATCCGGCGGACCGCCGCCGTGGCTTGCGCGCGCAGCGCCACCGCCAGCTCGGCGGGCTCCTCGACGCGGACCTCGCCGCCCTGGCCCAACAGCAGCCGCACCAGCCAGGACGTGTCCGCGTAGCGCATCAGCACCCGCATCCGGCCGCCGTCGAGTTCCTCGATCTCCTCGACCGGGTAGTACTCCGAGATCCACCGGGCGTCCGGCTCCAGCATCAACCGCGCCGCCCGCTGGTCGGGGGCAGCGCGGAACAGGCCGGCGGAGATGTCCGTCGGCTCCGCGTACGGCGGCGGGGCGGCGGCCTCGGCCAGCACCTCGACCTCGTCGATCCGGTCGAGCCGGAACAGCCGCACCGCCTCGGCGCGCCTGCACCACGCCTCCAGGTAGCCGCGGCCCTCCACGATCAGCACGCGCATCGGGTCGACCGTGCGCTCGGTCATCTCGTCCTTCGACGCGGTGTAGTAGGTGATCCGCAGCGCCCGGCCCGCCACCAGCGCCGACTGCACCGCCTCGCGGACCTTCACCGTCTCGGCCGCCTCGCGCACGCCCAGGCCCACCGCCATGCCCGCGGGCCGCGCCTGACCGGCCGCGGCCTCGATCTTGGCCACCGCGCGCCGGATCGCGTCGGCGTCCGCCACGCCCGGGGTATCCACCAGCGCGCGCAGCGCGACCAGCAGCGCGGTCGCCTCGGCGCCGGTCAGTCGCAGCGGCCTGCGCATACCGGCGTCGAAGGTCACCGTCACGGTGTCCTCGGCGAACGAGATGTCGATCAGGTCGCCGGGGCCGTAGCCCGGCAGCCCGCACATCCACAGCAGCTCCAGATCCTTGCGGAGCTGCTTGGGCGTGACCTCGAAGTCGGCGGCGGCCTCGTCGATCCTGATGCCCGGCCGGGCCAGCAGGTACGGCACCAGCGCCAACAACCTCGGCAGCCGCTCCTGCGACGCGGTCACGACGTCCCCTCCGCCACGGCGATCAGCCGCTCGCGCACCGACTTGGCCAGCACGTCCGGCTCCAGCACCAGCACATCGGCCCCGTACCCGGCGATCCAGCCCGCCGCCGTGTCGGGGAAGTTCACTTCGAGTTCCAGCACGTCGCCTGCCTCGCCGTCGACGTCGCGCCGCTCGACCACCGTCGCCCGCCTGCGCAGCCCCGCGCCGCGTCCCGCTGCCACCCACAGCCGCACGGTCGAGGACTGCCGCGGCTCGCCGCCGGTGGTCGCCACGAACCGCAACAGGTCGATGTTCTCGGGCCTGCGCACCTGCCCCGGCTTGCCGATCTTGCGCACCTCGCCGACCACCCGCGACAGCCGGAAACAACGCGGCGCCCCCCGGTCGCGGTCGTGCCCGACCACGTACCAGCGCCCCCGCCAGGACACCACACCCCACGGCTCCAGGGTGCGCGACCGCAGCTCGGCGGGCGAGGGACGGCGGTAGTCGAAGGACACGGCCTGACCCGCCTGCACCGCCGCCAGCAGCGGCCCGAACGCCGGTTCGGACGTGCGGACCTTGGACTCCACCACGGCGGGCGCGGCCTGGTCGACGTCGACACCCGCGGCCCGCAGCTTCAGCAGCGCGCCGTGCGCGGCGCCGGTCAGCTCCGGGGAGTCCCACAGCCGCACCGCGAGCGCCACGGCGGCCGCCTCGTCCGGCTCCAGGTCGATGTCGCCGAGCTCGTAGTCGCGCCGGGCGATCCGGTAGCCGTCGACGGTGTCGAACGCGGAGTTGCGCCCCACCTCCAGCGGGATGCCCAGCTCGCGAAGTTCGGTCTTGTCGCGCTCGAAGGTGCGGAAGAAGGCGTCGTCGGACGGCGCGTCCGCGTAGCCGGGGACGATTCCCCTGATCCGGTCGGCGCTGAGGTACTGGCGGGTGGACAGCAGGCACAGCACCAGGTTGACGAGACGTTCGGCGCGTGCAACGGACACCGACGAACCATAACGTGCCTGCTCCCGACGCTGGAACCCAACGCGCCGAACACACGTGCGAACGATGCTCTTCCGCCGCCCACCCCCATCGTCCGGGCCGTTTTTGGTGTTCCGACCCAAACCGGGCTCCCGTTTTCTCGCCGACAATCATCCGATATCTTGATAGTTGAAACTGAATAATGACATTCTGGATGATGATGAGGGGAGTGAGAGCGGGGAATGGCGCGGTGAGCAGGGCACAGCCAGCGGCAAGCAGGCGCGGTCAGCCCTGTGGGTGACCGACCGAGGGGGCCGGCGGCGGTGGTGAGCAGGCGCGGTCAGCCTCGTGAGTGACCGACCGCGGGGGCTGGCGGACGGTGGCGGTGGTCACGCCTGGTGTTCGGCGCGGGTGCGGCGCCAACGGACGTCCACCCCGTCCTCCCCCGCCGTCAGTGGTTCGCGGGGTGGGGTGACCCGGGCGACCTCGGTGAACCCGAGCCGCCGGGGGACGGCGCCGCTGCGGGTGTTGGCCGAGTCGTGCAAGATTTCGACGTGGTCGATGCCGGGTAGCTCGAACGCGGCCGCCACCAGCGCCGACGTCGCGGCCGTGACGATCCCCCGGCCCACGAACGCGGGGTGCAGCCAGTAGCCGATCTCCAGGCCGCCGGGACCGATCCGCGACATCAGCCCGCAGCTGCCCGCGACGGCACCGTCGACGGTCACCGCGTAAGCGAACTCCGACTCCGACTCCCACCCAGCGTCGACAGCGCGCAGGTAGTCGCGGGCGGTGTCGATGGTGTACGCGCCCACCGCCCACGGCATCCACGGCCGCAGGTGCGGGAGCGCCTCGGTGACCACGCGCAGCAGGTCGTCGGTGTCGGTGGCGACCCAGCGGCGCAGCACGACGGGACCGTGGGCGAGTACGGGCGAGGGGCGGGCCATGCCGGGAGCATCCCGGCCGGGCCCGCCCCTCGCAAACGGGTTACAGCGACGCGATCAGCCGCTCGACCCGCTCGTCGACCGCGCGGAACGGGTCCTTGCAGAGCACGGTGCGCTGCGCCTGGTCGTTGAGCTTGAGGTGCACCCAGTCGACGGTGAAGTCGCGACCGGCCTGCTGGGCGGCGGCGATGAAGTCGCCGCGCAGCTTGGCCCGGGTGGTCTGCGGCGGGGTGTCCTTGGCGGCCTCGATCTCGCCGTCGTCGGTGACCCTGGCCACCAGGTCCTTGCGCTGGAGCAGGTCGAAGATGCCGCGGCCGCGCCGGATGTCGTGGTAGGCGAGGTCGAGCTGGGCGATCCGCGGGCTGGACAGCTCCATGTTGTGCTTGGCGCGGTACCGCTCGACCAGCCGGTGCTTGATGGCCCAGTCGACCTCCCGGTCGATCCGGGACAGGTCTTGCGCCTCGACCGCGTCGAGCACCCGACCCCACAGGTCGATGACGCGCTGGGCCAGCGGATCGGGCGAGCGCCGGGCGACGTGCTCGACGGCCTTGCCGTAGTACTCGCGCTGGATGTCGAGGGCGGACGCCTCGCGCCCGCCCGCGAGCCGGACGAGCCTGCGCCCGGTGAGGTCGTGGCTGATCTCGCGGATGGCGCGGATCGGGTTGTCCAGGCTGAAGTCCCGGAACTGGACGCCCTCCTCGATCATTTCCAGCACCAGGTTGGCGGTGCCGACCTTGAGCAGGGTGGTCGACTCGGACATGTTGGAGTCGCCCACGATGACGTGCAGGCGTCGGTACCGCTCGGCGTCGGCGTGCGGCTCGTCGCGGGTGTTGATGATCGGCCGGGAACGGGTGGTGGCGCTGGAGACGCCCTCCCAGATGTGCTCGGCGCGCTGGGACAGGCAGTAGACCGCGCCGCGCGGGGTCTGCAGAACCTTGCCCGCGCCGCAGATGAGCTGGCGGGTGACCAGGAACGGCAGCAGCACATCGGCGATCCGGGAGAACTCGCCCGCCCTGGTGACCAGGAAGTTCTCGTGGCAGCCGTAGGAGTTGCCCGCGGAGTCGGTGTTGTTCTTGAACAGGAAGATGTCGCCGCCGATGCCCTCGTCGGCCAGTCTTCGTTCGGCGTCGATCAGCAGATCCTCCAGGATCCGCTCGCCCGCCTTGTCGTGGGTGACCAACTGGACGAGGTCGTCGCACTCCGCCGTGGCGTATTCCGGGTGCGACCCCACGTCGAGGTAGAGGCGTGACCCGTTGCGCAGGAAAACGTTCGAGGAACGCCCCCACGAAACCACCCGCCGGAACAGGTACCGCGCGACCTCGTCCGGCGACAGCCTGCGCTGCCCGTGGAACGTACAGGTCACGCCGAACTCGGTCTCGATGCCGAAGATCCGCCGCTGCATTCCCTAAGCCTATGCGCTCGGACCGACACAGACGGTGCGCCGTTCGGGGAGGGCCGCTGTTCCGTTATCGAGCGCACGGTAATCGGCGGGCTCCCCCGAGGCACCACCCGTCCGGCGGACCCGGCCCGCCCAGTGTTGAATCCAGATCATGTTCGGACACGTCCGCCGCTCGGCGCGCAAGGTCAACCGGTTCGACCAGGATCTGGTCCGACACAGCGCGGCGCTGCCCCGCACACCCGTCGACGAGGGCCTCAAGTCGCTGGGGAGGTCGGCGAACAAGGGCATGCTCTGGTTCACCGTGGCGGCGCTGCTGGCCGCGCGGAAGGGGCCGACGCGGCGGGCGGCCATCCGCGGGATCGGCGCGATCGCGTTCGCCAGCACGTCGGCGAACCTGGTCGGCAAGAACCTGTTCCCGCGCAGGCGCCCCGCCGCCGAGTTGGTGCCCGAGCACCGCAGGCTGGTCAAGCGCCCGACGAGTTCGTCGTTCCCGTCCGGCCACTCGGCCTCGGCGGTCGCGTTCACCACGGCGGTGGCCATGGAGAGCCCCCGGCTGGCCGTGGCGCTGGCGCCGCTGGCCGGCGCGGTCGCGTACTCCCGGGTGCACACCGGGGTGCACTGGCCCACCGACGTGGCCGCGGGCGCCGCGATCGGCGTCGGCGCGGCCTGGGCCACGCGGCACTGGTGGCCCAAGACCCAGGACGGCCCGGCCCGCACCGCCCACCCGGCGACGCTGGACGGCCTGGCCGACGGGGACGGCATGCTGGTCATGGTCAACCCCAACTCCGGGGTGGCGGGCGAGGACCCGACCGACGCGGTGAAGCAGCACTGGCCGCGGGCCACCGTGATCCACTCCGAGCCGGACACGGACCTCATCGAGCAGCTCTCCGCCGCGGTGAAGGTCGCGGACCACGAGGTCCGGGCGCTCGGGGTGGCGGGCGGCGACGGCACGGTCGCCGCCGTGGCCGCGGTGGCCGCGGAGTTCGAGCTGCCGCTGGTGCTGATCCCGGCGGGCACGCTCAACCACTTCGCCCGCGACATCGGGGTGGAGACCGTCGACAGCGCGGCCGACGCGGTGCGCGCGGGCGTCGGCGTGCGAATCGACCTCGCGGGCGTCCGAATCACCGACGCCGCGGGCACTGAGCACCGCTGGTTCGTCAACACCGCGGGCCTCGGCGGCTACCCGGAGATGGTGCGGCTGCGGGAGGCGCTGGAGGCGCGCGGGTGGCCGAAGTGGCCGGCGGGCGGGCTCGCGCTGATCCGCGCGCTGCGCCGGGCGCAGCCGATCCGGTTGGACCTCGACGGCAAGTCGCACCTGGTGTGGTGGCTGTTCATCGGCAACGGCACCTACGAGCCCAAGGGGTTCGCCCCGACCCGGCGGCCCGCGCTGGACACCGGCCTGCTCGACGTGCGGTATCTGCGGGCGGACGTGCCGTACTCGCGCGCCCGGTTCGTGTTGGCCACGCTGACCCGCACGCTGTCGACCAGCCACGTGTACCGCCAGCGCGACCTGCCCTCGCTCGACGTCAAGCTGCTCGACGGCCACCGTCGGGTGGCGACCGACGGGGAGGTCGGGCCGCTGGCGAACCGCTTCGAGTTCAGTTCGCGGCCCCGGGCGCTCTCGATCTACCGGTAACTTTGGCTGGTGGCCACCATCGTCGAACTGACCTGCTACCCGATCAAGGGGTGCGCGGGAACCGCCATGCCGGACGCTGTCGTGACCCCGGCGGGTCTCGCGCACGACCGCTCGTTCATGGTTGTCGACGTCGGCGGCGGGTTCCGCAGCCAGCGCCGCGATCCGCGGCTGGCGCGGATCCGTCCCGAGGTCAGTGCCGACGGCGACCGGCTGACGCTGCACGCCGACGGTGTGGACCCGGTGGTCGTGCCCGTCGACCTGACCGCGGCCCGCCGCCAGGTCGAGTTGTTCGGCACGCCCTACCAGGGCATCGACCAGGGCGACACGGCCGCCGAGTGGCTCTCGGAGGTGCTCGGCGCGTCGAGCAGGCTGGTCCGGGTGCCGCCGGAGCACGTGCGCGCCACCGACGGCCAAACGCCCGGCACCTGCGGCTACGCCGACAGTAGCGCGATCCAAGTGCTGTCCCGGTCCACCCTGGACGGGCTGACCGAGCGCATCGCCGCGAAGGGCGGCGAGCCGGTGCCGATGGCCCGCTTCCGGCCCAACATCGTGGTCGACGGCTGGGCCGAGCCGCACGTGGAGGACTTGGCCCGCCAGGTCCGCGTCGGCGACGTCGAACTCGGCTACGCCAAGCTCGCCATCCGCTGCGCCGTCACCATGGTCGACCAGGCGACGGGCGCGAGCGCGGGCCCGGAGCCGCTGCGCACCCTCGCAGGCTACCGGCGGGCGGTCGTGGGCGGCGTGGCGTTCGGCACGAAATTCGCGGTGGTGCGCCCCGGCAAGGTCTCGGTCGGCGACGAGATGATCGTCACGTCCTGGGGTGCGTCGGAGCTCTAGCGGTCGTGACCACTAGGTCTGCCCGATCGGGGCGTCCTTGTGCTCGGCCCACCAGGCCGCGAACAGCGGGTTGGTGTCGGTGAGCTGGGCATAGGCCGACAGCAGCGACGCGGGCGCGCGCTCGGCGGTGAGGGTGCTCTCCTCGTGCCACACCAGCACGATCTCCTGGCGCAGCGGCGTGCCCGCGAGACTGCGGATCACCAGGCCGTTGCCCTCCCTGGCGACCGGCTTGGCCAGCGTGACCGCGCCCGCCTGCACCAGGGCGCGCGTGGTGGTGGAGTCCGACATCTGGTGCTTGATCTTCGGGCTGAAGCCGCTGGTCGTGCACGCGCGCATGAACGCGAGTTGCTCGGTGCCCTCCGCCACGGACGGCATCACCCAGCTCTCCCCCGCCAGGTCGGCGAGGTCGATCTCGCCGCGGCCGGCGAGCGGGTGGTCCTCGGCGAGCGCGACGAACAGCGGGGCGCGCAGGATCACCCTGCTGCGCACCTGGGCGGGCAGCGGCGTGCGGAAGCCCGGGTTGTCCTCCAGCACGGCGAAGTCGAGCTGCTGGTCGGCGACCTTGCGCACCAACTCCCCGGGCTGGGTGTCGATGTCGATGGACGCCTCCGCGCCGCCGAGCCGCTCGGCGATCGCGGCGGCGAACAGCGGCACCACGATCCCGGGCGGCCCGCCGACCCGGACCAGGCCCGCCACCGTGGTGGCCTGGGTGCGCTGCCGGATGCCCGCCATCAGCTCGTCGACGTCGTTGAGAAGCACGCGGGCGGCCGAGAGCACGTAGCTGCCGAGGTCGGTGGGCACCACCCCGGTGCCGGTGCGGGCGAACAGCAGCCCGCCGACGCGCCGCTCCAGGCGCTGGAGCTGGGCGGTGAGCGCGGGCTGCGACACCCCGAGCTGCACGGCGGCCTTGGACAGACTGCCCGCGTCGGCCACGGCGCGGATCACTCGGAGATGGCGCAGTTCGAGCTCGGTCACACCAGTGTTATGCCCTGCGGCGAGACGTTATGCAAATCTCCGGCGCCACGATGGGAGCCTTCCCACACTTCGGCGTCGCGGCGTGTCGAACGATCCGGCGTTCACTCGTCACTGACCGATCGGCGCGAGGGCAGACGCGCTACTCGGCGGGCGGCGGGAGTTCGACGTCCTCGACGGGCTTGGCGGGCGACTCGGCCGGGTCCTCCGGCGCCTTCTCGGGCAGCAGGGCGGTCAGCGCGGCACCGGTGACGCGGCGGAACGCGCGGCGTCGGGCGCCGCGCTCCAGCACGGCCACCTCCAGCTTGTCCGGCACGGTCTCCCCCGCCGACGCGCCGTTGCTCACGCCCGCCGCCAGGGCCTTCACGGCCAGCTTGACCGCGTCGCCCAGGGCGATGGCCTCCTGGAAGGTCTCCTTGAGCGAGGCGCTGATCGGGTCGGTCTGCCCGCCCATGACCAGGAACTGCGGCTCGTCGACGATGGAGCCGTCGTAGGTGAGGCGGTAGAGCTGGTCCTGGGCCGGGGTGGCGCCGACCTCGGCGACGCACAGCTCCACCTCCATCGGCTTGACCTGCTCGGTGAAGATCGTGCCGAGGGTCTGCGCGTAGACGTTGGCGAGCTGGCGCGCGGAGACATCGCGCCGGTCGTAGGAGTAGCCCCAGAGGTCCACGTGCCGGATGCCGCCGCGGCGCAGGCTCTCGTACTCGCTGTAGCGGCCCGCGGCGGCGAAGCCGATCCGGTCGTAGATCTCGGAGACCTTGTGCAGCGTCGCCGACGGGTTCTCGGCGACGAACAGCACGCCCTCCGCGTACTTGAGCGCGACGACGCTGCGGCCCCGGGCGATGCCCTTGCGGGCGTACTCCGAGCGGTCGCGCATCAACTGCTCGGGGGAGGCGTACAACGGCATCGTCACGGGGCGGGCTCCTTGCTCGACAGGGGTTGGGGTCAGCCGCGCGGACGGCCCGCGCGGTCGGTCACCACGGCCTCGGCGACCGCGGCCGCGTCGGCCTCGGACAGCCGTAGCGCGCCGTCGGCGGCGGTGATGGTGACGATGCTCGGGTAGATCCGCCGGGCGAGGTCCGGTCCGCCGGTGGCCGAGTCGTCGTCGGCGGCGTCGTAGAGCGCCTCGACCGCCGCGCGGACGGCCGCGGCCTGGTCGCCATCGGGGTCGTAGAGCTTCTTGAGCGCCGACTTGGCGAACATCGAGCCCGAGCCGATGGCGTGGAAGCCCGCGCGCTCCTCGTAGCGCCCGCCGGTGACGTCGAAGGACACGATCCGCCCGGCGCGCGCCGGGTCGACCGCGTCCACGTCGAAGCCGACGAACAGCGGCAGCACCGCCAGGCCCGCCATGGCCATTTCGAGGCTGCCGCGCACCATGCTGGCCAGCTTGTTGGTCTTGCCGTCGAGGGAGAGCTGGACGCCCTCGATCTTCTCGTAGTGCTGCAACTCCACCGTGTAGAGCCGGACCAGTTCCAGGGCCAGCCCCGCGGTGCCCGCGATGCCCACCGACGAGTACTCGTCGGTGATGTACACCTTCTCGATGTCCCGCTGCGCGATCAGGTTGCCCGCGGTCGCCCGGCGGTCGCCCGCGATGAGCACGCCGCCCGCGAAGGTGACCGCGACGATGGTGGTGCCGTGCGGGACGTCGAGGTGGTGGCCCGCCCGCTCGACGGGCCGCGGGTCACGCAACCCGCCGCCGGGCAGCAGGTCGGGGGCCTGGGCGCGCAGGAAATCGGTGAACGACGACGTTCCGGCCGACAGGTAGGCAGCCGGGAGCGAGGCGCCCAGCGGCCCTCGGGGCGAGGTGTGTTCCATGCCTTCTTTCGTTCCTGTCGCGGGTGGACCGAGGAGTGGTGCTTACTCGCCGCCCTTTTGCACGTAGGCGCGGACGAAGTCCTCGGCGTTCTCCTCCAACACGTCGTCGATCTCGTCGAGGATCGCGTCGGTGTCGTCGCCGAGCTTCTCCCGGCGCTCCTGCCCGGCGGCTGTGGTGCCCTCGACGTCGTCGTCGTCGCCGTCTCCGCCGCCTTGGCGCTGCTTCTGCTCCTGGGACATCTCGCCTCCCGGTCGTGGCTGGCCTACCCCGAACACTACCCAGGCGGACCGGCTTTCGTCGCCGGCCGCGCCGAACGCAAGATCGAGTTTCGCGCTGGGTGGAACTCAGCGTTTCGCGGCACCGGTCAACGCGTCCACCAGTTCCTCCGCGGTGGCCGCGGCGTCGAGCAGGGCGCCGACGTGCGCCTTCGTCCCCCGCAGCGGCTCCAGCGTCGGGATGCGCACCAGCGACTCGCGACCCAGGTCAAAGATCACCGAGTCCCACGACGCGGCCGCGATCGAGTTGGGATAGCGCTCCAGGCAGCGGCCGCGGAAGTAGGCGCGGGTGTCGCTCGGCGGGGTGGTGACCGCCGAGCGCACCTCCTCCTCGCTGACCAGGCGCTTCATCGACCCGCGGGCCACCAGCCGGTTGTAGAGGCCCTTGTCGAGCCGAACGTCGGAGTACTGCAGGTCGACCAGGTGCAGCCGCGGCGAGGACCAGGCCAGGCCGTCGCGGGCACGGAAGCCCTCCATCAGCCGCAGCTTCGCGGGCCAGTCGAGCCGGTCGGCGCACTCCATCGGGTCGCGGGCGAGCGCGTCGAGCACCTCGCCCCAGGTGCGCAGCACGTCGAGGGAGACCCGGTCGAAGTCGGCCCGGTCGAGGTGCTCTGCGACCATCTCGTGGTAGGCGAACTGCAGGTCGAGGCCGGTGAACTTGCGGCCGTTGGACAGCTCCACGGTCGCCTTGAGCGTCGGGTCGTGGCTGATGTGGTGCACCGCGCGGACCGGGTCGGCGAGCTTGAGGTGGTCGAACCGCACGCCCGTCTCGATCATGTCGAGCACCAGCGCGGCGGTGCCGACCTTGAGGTAGGTGGACGTCTCGGCGAGGTTCGCGTCGCCGATGATCACGTGCAGCCGCCGGTACTTGTCGGCGTCGGCGTGCGGCTCGTCGCGGGTGTTGATGATGCCGCGCTTGAGCGTGGTCTCCAGGCCGACCTCGACCTCGATGTAGTCCGCACGCTGGGAGAGCTGGAAGCCCGCCTCCTCGCCCGCCACGCCGAGGCCGACCCGGCCGGAGCCGCAGATCACCTGGCGGGAGGCGAAGAACGGGGTGAGCCCGGAGATCACCGCGGTGAACGGGGTGCCGCGGGCCATCAGGTAGTTCTCGTGGGTGCCGTAGCTGGCGCCCTTGCCGTCGACGTTGTTCTTGTAGAGCTGCAGCCGCGGCTGACCGGGCACGGTGGCCGCGCGCATCGCGGCCTCCTCCATGACCCGCTCCCCCGCCTTGTCCCAGATCACCGCGTCGCGCGCGTTGGTGACCTCGGGCGCGGAGTACTCCGGGTGGGCGTGGTCGACGTAGAGCCGGGCGCCGTTGGTGAGGATCACGTTGGCCGCGCCGAGATCCTCCACGTCGGGGTCGGCGGGCGCCATGCCGGGCACGCCGAGGTCGAATCCGCGCGCGTCGCGCAGCGGCGACTCGACCTCGTAGTCCCACCGGGCACGGCGCGCCCGCGGGATGTCCGCCGCCGCCGCGTAGGCCAGCACGACCTGGGTCGATGTCAACACCGGGTTCGCCGTCGCGTCGCCCGGCACCGCGATGCCGTACTCGACTTCGGTTCCCATGATCCGCCGCATGTGCCCCAGCCTACGGGGCGGCGGCGACGGTCCCCGGCGTGAGCCGCGACGCGGCCGTCAGACGCGGGCGAGGGCGACCGCGGCCTGGGGCGCGACGCGGACCACGGCCGCGCGGGCGCGGGCAGCCGTGGCGGCCTCGACCGTCACCACGGTCAGCAGGCCCGCGCGGGCCAGCACGACCGTGCAGGTCGCCGCCCCTGGCCCGGCGGCGCACCAGCTCGTCTGGACGTCCACGCCGGGCAGCGCGGGCAGCGCGGCACCCGGTTCGACCCGCTGCGCGCCGCCCGCCCGCTGCCCCGCGCCGCAGCCGAGGTTGTCGCGCAGGGCCGCGACCACGGGCGCCGCGCCCGCGGCGTGGAATCCGACGTACTGGCGCAGCACCGACCCGCTCGGGTACCGCCAGGTGGTCCGCTGGCCCGCGGTGGCGCAGTCGGCCAGCGCGGCGGGCGGCGTCCGCTCGGGCGCCCCCTCCGCGACGACCTCCTCCGCCGCCAGGTCGGCCGCGGTGAGCGCGGCTTGACCCGGCGCCGGGGCAGCGCTGGTGGTGGTTGTCGTCGTGGTGACGGGCGCACGCGGCGGCGGGACGGGGGCGAGCGCGGCGGCGGTCGTCGTCGGCGCGGCCTCGTCGTAGTAGGTGTAGAGGTCGTTCGGTCGGTTCGAGCAGCCTGCGAGCAACCAGACGGGCAGCACTGCGGCGCAGGCGGCGGCCAGCGCGGGCACAGGACGCAACGGCGTCCCCTTCGGGAGTCGGCGGCGGGATCACCCGGCAACCTACTCGGCGCGGACACCGCGCCGGGTCCCAGGTCCGGCCAGTCCCAGGTTCGGTCAGTCCCAGGTTCGGTCAGTCCCAGGGCTGTTCAGTCCCAGGGCAGGGCGGACCGGGTCGCCCAGTAGGCCGCGGGCTCCTCGGCGAGGTCCGGCAGGTCCGGTGCGGCGAGGCAGGCGGCGGCGAGGTTGGACCCGAGCTGCGCCGGGCTCGCGGGACCCAGCAGCACCGTGTCGGCCCACGGCTGGGCCAGGGCCGCGGCCAGCGCCACCGCGTCCGGCGTCGCGCCGAGCCGGTCGGCGGCCGCGCGCACGGCCGCGGGCGGGTCGACGGCGAGCCGCCCGTTGGCCAGCGCCTCCTTCACCGCCACGTGCGCGCCCGCCGCGCGCGCCTCGGCCAGGGCGGGGCCGACGGAGGGCTCCAGCGGGTTCCAGGTGGACTGCACGGCGGTGAAGACCGGCACGCCCGCGCGGACCAGCGCGAGACCGCGGCGCACCGCGGCAGGCTGGGCGGGCCCCGAGGTGGAGAACCCGAGGCGCTGCCCCGAGTCCGCCAGCTCGGCCAGCGCGTCGAGCAGGGCGTCGTCGGTGAACAGTGGACTGTCCACGGTGAGCGAGTGCACTTGGTACAGCGCGACGCGCGCGCCCAGCAGGGCCCGGCTTTCCGCGAGCTGCGCGCGGAACCGGGGCAGTGAGTGCTCTTTGGACTCGTGCGCCGCGGCGTCCATGCGCCAGCCGCCGACGTAGGCGTAGCCCCACTTGGACGAGACGGTGACGTCCGCGTGGCCGCGTGCGTCGAGCCAGCCCGCCAGGAATTCCTCGGCACGGCCATAGGATCGGGCGGTGTCGATCCGCCGCACGCCCGCGGCGTCGAGAACGTCCCAACTGGCCGCGCGCAGGCTCGGCACGCTCCGGTCCGCAGGCAGGGCGTCGGCGCGGCCCAGGTTGATGTACGCGGGACGGCCGAGCGCGGCCAGGCCGATGGCGAAGCGGGACACGCGCCCGAGTATGCGCGAGGGCCCCGCACGGCGTGCGGGGCCCTCGCGGTGGGACTGTCCTTACAGGTACTGGCCGGTGTTCGTCGCGGTGTCTATCGCCCGACCCGAATCCTGGTTCTTGCCGGTCACCAGGGTGCGGATGTAGACGATGCGCTCGCCCTTCTTGCCCGAGATCCGGGCCCAGTCGTCCGGGTTGGTCGTGTTGGGCAGATCCTCGTTCTCGGCGAACTCGTCGACGATCGCGTCCAGCAGGTGCTGCACGCGCAGGCCGCGCTGCTGGGTCTCCAGCACGGACTTGATCGCCGCCTTCTTCGCCCGGTCGACGATGTTCTGGATCATCGCGCCGGAGTTGAAGTCCCGGAAGTAGAGGACTTCTTTGTCACCGTTGGCGTAGGTGACCTCCAGGAACCGGTTCTCCTCGGTCTCCTCGTACATGCGCTCGACCGTGTGCTGGATCATCGCGTCGATGCACATGCGCCGGTCGTCGCCGAACTCGGCCAGGTCGTCGGCGTGGATGGGCAGGCTGGCGGTCAGGTACTTGGAGAAGATGTCCTTGGCCGCCTCGGCGTCCGGCCGCTCGATCTTGATCTTCACGTCGAGCCTGCCCGGTCGCAGGATCGCCGGGTCGATCATGTCCTCGCGGTTGGAGGCGCCGATGACGATGACGTTCTCCAGGCCCTCGACCCCGTCGATCTCGCTGAGCAGCTGCGGGACGATGGTCGTCTCGACGTCCGAGGAGACGCCACTGCCGCGGGTGCGGAAGATGGAGTCCATCTCGTCGAAGAACACGATCACCGGGGTGCCCTCGGACGCCTTCTCCCGAGCGCGCTGGAAAATCAGCCGGATGTGCCGCTCGGTCTCGCCGACGAACTTGTTGAGCAGCTCAGGGCCCTTGATGTTGAGAAAGTACGACTTCGCCTCCGAGCTCGACTGCGTCGCACCGTCGGCATTGCGCGCCGCCGCGACCTGCTTGGCCAGCGAGTTCGCCACCGCCTTGGCGATGAGCGTCTTGCCGCAACCGGGCGGGCCGTAGAGCAGCACGCCCTTCGGCGGGCGCAGCTCGTACTCGGCGAACAGTTCGGCGTGCAGGAACGGCAGCTCCACCGCGTCGCGGATCTGCTCGATCTGCCGGAACAGCCCGCCGATGTCGGTGTAGTCGACGTCCGGGACCTCCTCCAGCACGAGATCCTCGACCTCGGCCTTGGGAACCCGCTCGTAGGCGTAGCCCGACTTGGTGTCCACGAGCAAAGAGTCGCCGGGCTTGAGCGGCGCGTCGAGCAGCGGGTCGGCCAGCCAGACCACCCGTTCCTCGTCCGCGTGCCCGACGACCAGGGCCCGGTTGCGGACCTCCTCGCCGAATCCGTCGGAGGAAATCAGCAGCTCCCGCAGGGTGGACACCTCGCCGATGCGCTCGAAGCCGCCGCCCTCGACCACCGTGAGGGCTTCGTTGAGACGCACCGACTGGCCGCGACGGAGCGAGTCCGTCTCGACGGCGGGCGATACCGACACCCGCATCCTGCGGCCCGCGGTGAACACGTCGACTGTGCCGTCCTCGTGACCTTCGAGAAACACGCCGTAGCCGCTGGGCGGCTGGGCGAGCCGGTCGACCTCTTCGCGCAGGGCGAGGAGCTGGCTGCGTGCCTCCCGGAGCGTGTCGACCAGTTTGGCGTTCCGCTCGGTGAGCTGACTCACCCGCTCGGACGC
Source organism: Actinokineospora sp. (assembly GCF_052390155.1). NCBI lineage: Bacteria > Bacillati > Actinomycetota > Actinomycetes > Pseudonocardiales > Pseudonocardiaceae > Actinokineospora > Actinokineospora sp. Next base: position 73,980 of record NZ_JBQTHF010000028.1, read on the forward strand.
CTCGGCCAATCGTTGCTCCAGCAGCCGCGAATGCCGCGGCGACTCCGTCAGTTTCCGGCGCAGCAGTGCGATTTCCTCTTCGAGGAAACGGATCTGCGCGGCCTCGGAGCCATCGGCGCGCTCCGCGCGCTCCGCCTCCAGGCCGGGCGCATCACCCTGCTCATCGTCAGCGTCTTCTGGCCGACTGCCGGGACGATCGTGCTGCATGTCGGCACCTCCTCCCGAACTCGTACCCACTACGGTACCGGCGATCACCGACAACAACAGAGCATCAGGATGTCGGAACTTGCGTGTCACCCCAGCGCAACACCCGCTTGGACGCAAGGAAAGCGCCAACCCGGTACTCGCGGGAACCCTCCTCCCGCTACGGTGCGTCGGGGTGTTAGGCCAACCGCGCGCGATTTTCGGGCCGGTACTACGGCCAGCAACAACAGCCGTACCCGGATGGCCTATCCGGCGACCGTCCGCCGAAGCGCGGGCCGCCGTGGATCCTGGCGGGCGGCGGCCTCGTAGTGACCGGCGTCACGGTGACACCGGTCCTCGTGCTCACCGGCGACGCGGGCACCGGCACCGCCCAAGGCGCGGCCGATGCGGTCGTCGACGCGGTCGTTCCGGCTGCGCAAGAAGGGCGAGGACTGATGTGCCGAGCGCCGGGGCGCCCGGCGAGATCGGTGTTTCGGCGGGCAATACCATGGATACGCTCCCCTCGGGATACCTTTCGGGTGGAACGCGATGGCCCACCCGGCCGTCTATTCGACACAACTCGCGCGTACCCAGCACAAGGAGTCAGGGGCGACCATGACCTATCCCCCGCAGCAGCCCGGGCCCTACGGCCAGGACCCGTACGGGCAGCAGCAACCGGGCTACGGCCAGCAGCCTGACCCGTTCGCGCAGCAACCCGCCTACCAGGGGTTCGGCGGCTACCCGGGACCCGGTGGCCCCCCGCAGCCCCCGAAGCGGGACAACACCGGCAAGATCGTCGCCATCGTGTTGATCGCCCTGCTCGTCCTGGGCGGCGCGGGCGTGGGTGTCTACTTCCTCACCAAGGGTGACGACAAACCCACCACCGCCGCCCCCGGCGGGAGCACCAAGAACACCCCCTCGGGCTCCGAGACCCAGTCTCCCGACGACACGAGCACGAAGTCGACCACCGAGCCGCCCGCGAACGACGACGGGCCACAGCAGGTCGTCGAGGCCTATGTGGACGCCTACGAGACCAAAAGCTTCTCCTCGGTGACCACCGCGGCCTGCGATGCCTACAAGAAGAAGTACGGCACGGACACCAGCGACCTGGAGGGCAAGCTCGCCGAGTTCGACATCATCGCGACGGCCAAGGGCTCGCCGGAGGTCAAGGGCAGCACCGCCACCGCCCAGATCGACCTCAAGCTCAGCAAGGACGGCCAGAGCAAGGACGCCAGCATCAAGATCAAAATCGTCAAGGAGAGCGGCGCCTGGAAGTTCTGTGGCGAGGAGGCGGCCTGACCGCCCCGTGTCACACCCGCTCGCGCTCGGACGATCCACCAGCAACACACCGTCGCACAGATTGAGGAGTCGGGGTCCCCGATGACCTACCCACCGCAGCAGCCCGGCCCGTACGGCCAGGACCCGTACGGCCAGCAGCAACCGGGCTACGGCCAGCAGCCAGGGCAGTACGGCCAGCAGCAGCCCGGCTACGGCCAGCCGCAACAGTTCGGCCAGGACCCGTACGGGCACCCCGGCTACGGCGGCTACGGCCCCGGTGGCGAGCCGCCGAAGAAGAACAACGGCAAGATCATCGCCATCGTGGTCATCGCGGTGCTGGTGCTCGCGGGCGCGGGCGTGGGTGTCTACTTCCTCACCAAGGCCGACGACAAGCCCGTCGCGACCGCACCCGGCGGGGACACGACCACCACGAAGCCGAAGACCACTCCGAAGACCACGTCCTCGGAAGAGGAGACGACCACCACCACCAAGCCGACGGCCAGCAGCCCGTCGTCCGGTGGCGGCGGTGGCGGCGGGGACGACCTCAAGGCGGCGGGCGCCAAGTACGCCGAGGCGGTCAACGCCAAGGACGAGGCCACGGCGACCGGCCTGACCTGCGACGGCACGGACCCCGGCATCATGTACACCAGCGTCGCCCCCAGCGGCGGCAAGGTGAAGGTCGTCGGCGAGCCGGAGATGTACGGCGACAGCAACGGCAAGGTCGACACCCAGGTGACGATCGCGTCGAGCGAGCCGATCGACTTCCCGATCGTGTTCGAGAAGCAGGCCAAGGGCTGGTGCGTCTCCCTCTAGGACGCTCGTGAACCGGGTGGTCGGGGAGAACCCCGGCCACCCGGTTCGTCGTCTCAGCCCTTGCTGGGGCGGCGCTGGGGGCGCGGCGCGACCACGCCGTCCGCCAGCCTGCGGGTGGTGATCAGGAACGCGGTGTGCCCGATCATCCGGTGTTCGGGGCGCACCGCGAGGCCGACCACGTGCCACGGCCGGATCAGCGTCTCCCAGGACTGCGGCTCGGTCCAGCACTGCTGGCCGCGCAGCGCCTCGGTAACCTTCGAGAGCTGGGTGGTCGTGGCGACGTAGGTGATCAGGACGCCGCCCGGGATCAGGTTCTCGGCGACGACCGGCAGCACCTCCCACGGCGCGAGCATGTCCAGGATGACCCGATCGACCTCGCCATGATGGGTGGCCAGGTCGGCGATGGTCAGCGTCCAGTTCTCCGGGTGCTCGCCGTGGAACTGGCGGACGTTGCGCTCGGCGTGCTCGGCGTGGTCGGCCCGCACCTCGTAGGAGGTGACCGTGCCGCCCGGGCCGACGGCGCGCAGCAGCGAACAGGTGAGCGCGCCCGACCCGGCGCCCGCCTCCAGCACGCGCGCGCCGGGGAAGATGTCGCCCTGCATGACGATCTGCGCGGCGTCCTTCGGATAGATCACCTGGGCGCCGCGCGGCATGGACAGCACGTAGTCCGACAGCAGCGGGCGCAGCGCCAGGTACGGGGTGCCCGCGGCGGAGTTGACCACGGAGCCCTCCGGCTGCCCGATGACCTCGTCGTGGGCGAGGGCGCCGCGGTGGGTGTGGTACTTCTCGCCGGTTTCGAGGACCAGCGTGTAGTGCCTGCCCTTGGGGTCGGTGAGCTGCACCCGGTCCCCCGCCTCGAAGGGACCGCTGACCTTGCGTGCCGTCACCGACGCCTCGCCTTCGTCTGACCTGGACCGACGAGAGATCGTCGCAGAGCCGTGCGCGGCGGTGTCAGCCAACCCCTCGCTCGGCGAGCGCGGCGCGCAGGTCTTCCCGGTACAGCACGCCCGCGGGCCTGCCCTCGTCGTCCACGACGACGAACTGCCAGGCGGCGGTCTCGCGGACGCGCTCCACGATGTCCTCCCCCGGCTCGGAGGCCAGCAGCACCGACTCGGGCCGGATCGGCTCGGCGGCGTGCTCGGCGGGCGAGAACGGCGACCGCGCGGCCAGCTTCCTGGCGGCGACCTCGTCGAGCAGGCCCGCGGCCACGCCATCGGCCCGGACCAGGACCACGCCGCGGCCCGCCGCGGCGGCGAGCGCGTCGGCCACCGGGCTCTCGGCGGGGAGTTGCAGGATGGGGCGGACCAGGTCGGCGAGGCGCAGTCCCACGGGCCAGGTGCGGCGCTGTTCGGCGGCCAGTTCACCGCCCGCGCCCGCGACGACGAACCACGCGGTGAGCAGGCAGACACCCAGCCGCAGCCAGCGGTCGGGACTCTCGGCCGCCAGGCCCCACAGCGCCCACAGCACGAGCAGGCCCGCCACCACCCAGCCGCCCACCACGGCGGCGCGGGTGCCGGTGCCGCGCTTGCCGGTGACCGCCCACACCCCGGCGCGCAGCATCCGGCCGCCGTCCAGCGGCAGGCCGGGCAGCAGGTTGAACGCGGCGACGGCGACGTTGGCGAAGGCGCACTCCAGCACCAGCAGCCACACCGGCCCCTCGGCGGGCATGACGAGCAGCCCGAGTCCGCACACGGCGGCGAGCAGGATCGACACGGCCGGGCCCGCTGCGGCGACGACGCCCTCATGCGCCGGTCTACGCGGGGTGCGGGTGATCTCGGACAGGCCGCCGAGCAGGAACAGCCGGAGTCTGCGCACCGGCAGGCCGAGCCGCAGGGCGACAACGCAGTGGCCCAGTTCGTGCGCGAGTACCGAGGCGCCCAGCAGCACGGCGAACGCGGCGGCGAGCAGGATCGAGGTGAGCAGCGAGGCGCCCGGCAGCAGCCTGCCGACCAGCGGGGCGTAGAAGACCACCACGGCGGCCGAGCCGAGCCACCAGGACGGCGCGAGCACGACGGGCACGCCGCTGTAGCGAAACAGCAGCAGGCCGCCCCCGTGCGGGACCGAAGCCGGGTAGGTGGTGCTCGACACCTCGCACAGCGTAGGCCGGTGCGTGTGGGACGGCGGTGATCCGCGTGGCCGCCGGTCGGGTGTCGGTGGTCGACACTATGGTCTGGGCATGTTGTCTGGACCCGGAACGGACACCGACCCCGCGCAGGCGCAGGCGCGGCGTCGGCCTGCCCTGTCGCCGTCACGGGCGGGCGACTTCAAGCAGTGTCCGCTGCTGTACCGCTTCCGCGCGGTGGACCGGCTGCCCGAGCGGCCCACCCAGGCGCAGGTCCGGGGCACCGTGGTGCACGCGGTGCTGGAGCAGCTCTACGGCCTGCCCGCCGCCGAGCGGGTGCCCGCCCGCGCCCGCGCGCTGCTGGCGCCGACGTGGGCGCGCCTGGTCGAGGAGAGCCCCGAGCTGGCCGCGATCTTCGACGACGCCGCGGACGTGCCCGAGCAGCGGGACCGCTGGCTCGACTCGGCGACCGGGCTGCTCGACGGGTACTTCGAGCTGGAGGACCCGCGCAGGCTGGAGCCCGCGGCGTGCGAGCTGCTGGTGGAGACCGAGCTGGCCTCCGGGGTGCTGGTGCGCGGCTACATCGACCGGCTCGACATCGCCCCGACCGGCGAGATCCGCGTGGTGGACTACAAGACCGGCACGGCGCCGCGCGAGATCGGCGAGGCCAAGGCGCTGTTCCAGATGAAGTTCTACGCGCTGGCCCTGTGGCGGCTGCGCGGCGTGGTCCCCCGGCAGTTGCGGCTGATGTACCTGGCGGACCGGCAGAGCCTGGCCTACACCCCGGACGAGGCCGAGTTGGCCCGGTTCGAGCGCACCCTGGACGCCATCTGGCAGGCCATCCTGCGCGCCGCGCCGACCGGCGACTTCCGCCCGAACAAGAGCCGCCTCTGCGACTGGTGCTCCCACCAGGCCATCTGTCCGGCCTGGGGCGGCACTGCCCCGGACTATCCGGGCTGGCCCGAGCCAGACCCGGGCGAGGAGACGGTCTTGGACAGGGCGGACTGATGGGCGAAGCGTTCTACGAACACCTCGGCGGCGGCCGGTACGCCTCGACGGCGCACACCGCGGGCCCGTGGACGGCCGAGAGCCAGCACATGGGCCCGCCGACCGCGCTGCTGGCCCGTGAGCTGGAGTCGCTGCCGTCGGCGGCGCCCGGCTCGATCGCGCGGGTGACGATGGAGGTCCTGGGTCCCGTGCCGGTCGCCGAGCTGACCGTGCACGCCGAGGTGGAGCGCCCCGGCAAGTCGGTCGAGCTGCTCGCTGCCGAACTGCGGGCGGGCGACCGGGTGGCGGTGCGCGCCCGGGCGTGGCGGATCACCCGGTCCGACTCGTCCTCGGTCCACACCCCCGACGACGCCGCCCCGCTCGCGGGCCCCGAGACGGGCACCCCGATGGGCAGGCCGCCGGGCTGGGGTCCGGGATACCTCGACGCCCTGGAGTGGCGCGCCATCGTGGGCGACCTCGGCACACCGGGCCCGGCCACGGTGTGGGCCCGCCAGCGGGTGGACCTGGTCGCGGGCGAATCCCCCACCGCCCTGCAGCGCCTGCTCGTGCTGGCCGACTCGGGCAACGGGGTGTCCAGCCTGCTCAACCCCAGCCAGTGGTACTTCATCAACCCGGAGCTGACCGTGCACATCCAACGCCTCCCCGAGGGGGAGTGGATCTGCCTGGACGCCCACTCCGTCATCGGCGCGAACGGCGTCGGCGCAGCGTACAGCGTGCTGCACGACCGCGGCGGGCCGCTCGCCCGCGGCGCCCAGGCCCTCCTGGTCCGCCCCCGCTAGATCCACTCCGGTGCCGCGTCCCGAATGGCGATTGCGCCATTCGACGCACTCTGCATGTGGCCGTTAGCCGTAGTCGACTAGGCCGCGTTGATCGCTTCCGACGGTGGTCGTCAAGTCGCATTCAGGTCATTGCGGCAGGTCGGAGGGCGCCCGTATGGTCCGCTCACGTTCGCGCGGACGCCCCTGTTTCCATGGTTCGTCGTTGAGGGAGCAACCGAAATGTCGCATTCTCGCGCTGCCCGGAATCGGTGGTTATCCGGTCTCGGAATAGCCGCGGTCACCGCGGTCGCGGCCACCGTCGTGACGGCGTCGCCCGCGTTCGCCGAGGGCACGGTCCTCGGTACCGGAAACCCGAACGCGATCAAGGACAGCTACATCGTCACACTCAGGGACGCCGCCGCGCCCCAGGGCGTGCGGTCCCTGGTCGGCACACTCGCGAGCAGACACGGCGCGAAGGTCGAGCACACCTACGAGCACGCCGTGCGCGGGTTCGCGGGCACGATGACCGCCACCGCGGCCCGCAGGCTCGCCGCCGACCCGACGGTCGCCAGGGTCGAGCAGAACGGCACCGTGTCGATCACCGGCACCCAGCCCAACCCGCCGTCGTGGGGGCTGGACCGGATCGACCAGCGGGATCTGCCGCTGAACAGCAGCTACACCTACCCGAACACCGCGACCAACGTCCGCGCGTACGTCATCGACACCGGCATCCGCACCACCCACCAGGACTTCGGCGGCCGCGCGGTCTTCGGCACCAACACCGTGGGGGACGGCAACAACACCGACTGCAACGGCCACGGCACCCACGTGGCGGGCACACTCGGCGGCGCGGCGTACGGCGTGGCCAAAGGCGTGGCACTCACCGCGGTCAAGGTGCTCGGCTGCACCGGCTCCGGCAGCTTCGCAGGCGTGGTCGCGGGGGTCGACTGGGTGACCGGGAACCACACGTCCGGGCCTGCGGTGGCCAATATGAGCCTCGGCGGCGCAGGCACCAACATCACGCTGGAGAACGCGATCCGCGCCTCCATCGCCGACGGCGTCGTCTACGCGCTCGCCGCGGGCAACAGCGCCTCCGACGCGTGCAACTTCACCCCGGCCCGCACGCCGGAGGCGATCACGGTCAACAACTCCCAGATCACCGACGCCCGCTCGTCGTCGTCGAACTTCGGCACCTGCACCGACATCTTCGCCCCGGGCACGAACATCACCTCGGCTTGGAGCACCAGCGACACCGCGGTCAACACCATCAGCGGCACGTCGATGGCGTCCCCGCACGTGGCGGGCGGCGCGGCGCTCATCCTGGGCGCGAGCCCCGGCATGAGCCCGCAACAGGTCGCGAGCAAGCTCTACGCCGACGCCACCCTGAACAAGATCACCAACCCGGGCGCTGGATCGCCGAACCGGCTGCTCTACGTCGGCTCCGTCACCCCGCCGCCGCCCGCGAACGACCGGCTGGTCCGAGGCCAGGGCCTGCAGCCCGACCAGTCCCTGCGCTCGGCGAACGGCGCCTACCTGCTCGCCATGCAGGGCGACGGCAACTTCGTGCTCTACAACCAGGCCAACCAGCCGCTGTGGCACACGAACACGCACGGCAACCCGGGCGCGTACCTGATCTTCCAGGGCGACGGCAACGTCGTCATCTACACCGGGTCCGGCCAACCCCTGTGGCACACGAACTCGCACGGCACGTTGGCGAGCACGTTCGTGGTCCAGGACGACAGCAACATCGTGCTCTACGGACCCAGCGGCCAGGTCTACTGGCACCGGTTCCAGTAGGTGAACGAAGCCCGTGGGCGCCATCGGCGATGGCGCCCACGGGCCCGTCCGTCAGAGCCTGCAGGCGCGGATGTCGGAGGCCAGCACGGCCTTGGCGCCGACCGCGGCCAGCCGGTCCATGATCGCGTTGACCTTCTTGCGCGGCACCATCGCCCGCACCGCCACCCAGTCCGCGCTGGCCAGCGGCGCCACCGTCGGCGACTCCAGGCCGGGGGTGATCTCGATGGCCGCGGCCAGCAGCGATCGCGGGCAGTCGTAGTCGAGCATCATGTACTGCTGGGCGAACACGACCCCCTGCAGCCGGGCGCCGAGCTGGTCGCGGGCCGGGGACGGGGCCGCGTCGGCACGCTGGACGAGGACGGCCTCGGACACGCAGATCGGGTCGCCGAACGCGACCAGGTTGTGCTGGCGCAGGGTGCGCCCGGAGCCCACCACGTCGGCCACCGCGTCGGCCACGCCGAGCTGGATGGAGATCTCCACCGCGCCGTCGAGCCGGATCACGTCGGCGGTGACGCCCTGGCGGGCCAGGTCGTCGGCGACCAGCCGCGGGTAGCTCGTGGCGAGCCGCTTGCCCTGCAGGTCGCCGACCTTCCAGTCCTGGCCCGCGGGCGCGGCGTAGCGGAAGGTGGAGCCGCCGAAGCCCAGGGCGAGCTTCTCGGTGACGTTGGCGCGGGAGTCCAGCGCGAGGTCACGGCCGGTGATGCCGAGGTCGAGCTCGCCGGAGCCGACGTAGATCGCGATGTCCTTGGGGCGCAGGAAGAAGAACTCGACCTCGTTGTCCGGGTCGATGACGGTGAGGTCGCGGGGCTCGTGCCGCTGTCGGTAGCCCGCCTCGATGAGCATGTCGGACGCGGCGACGGCCAGCGCCCCCTTGTTCGGGACTGCGACGCGCAGCATGGGTGGTGTTCCTCCGGTCGAGGGGTGCGATGGCGGTCTACCGGTCAGAGATGTCGGTAGACGTCCGCCAGGGTCAGGCCGCGCCCGATCATCAGCACCTGCACGCGGTAGAGGAGCTGCGACACCTCCTCGGCCAGTCGCTCGTCGGTCTCGTGCTCGGCGGCGATCCACACCTCGCCCGCCTCTTCGAGGACCTTCTTGCCCTGGGCGTGCACGCCCGCGTCCAGCGCCTCGACGGTTCCCGAGCCTGCCGGCCGGGTCCGTGCCCGCTCGCTGAGTTCGTCGAACAGTTCGTCGAACGTCTTCACGAGCGATGATCCTTCCATCCCGCTCGCGCCGGACGCCACCATGGGGTCCGAGGTCACCCGGACGGATTCGCCCCGAGGGCGACCGCGGCGCACAGCCCGCCGAGCACCACGCACAGCGGGGCGTAGATCCGCAGGTCCCACCACGCGAACTCGGTGTCGCGGCGCGCGGAGACCGCGAGGCCGGAGAGCCCCCGCAGCAGCAGCACGGCCGCGACCGTCGCCGCGCCCGCGGGCACGAGCCAGTCGGGGCCGACGCCGCCGACGATCCCGGCGCGCGCGGCGACCAGGTAGCCGCCCGCGAACAGCAGAAACGCGACCGCGCCGGTGAGCGGCGGGCTGGGCAGGCGCTCCTCCGGCACGTCGACGACCCGGCGGGCGAACTCGGCCCTGGTCTGCACCGGCCAGGTGGAGAACATCCAGACCACGTGCAGCGCCCCCACCAGCACCAACGCCACCGCGGCGATTCCTCCGACGACTGTCATGACACTCCTTCCATACACCACTGTACGGTCATCCGTACACTACTGTATGGACCGTGGCGAAACCCAGACTGGCCCGTGCCGACTGGATCACAGCGGCCCTGCGCGCGCTGGCCCGCGGCGGTGTGGCCGCGGTCGCGGTCGACCCGCTGGCGGGCGAACTCGGCGTGACCCGCGGCAGCTTCTACTGGCACTTCGACAGCCGGGGCGAACTGCTGCGGGCCGCGCTCGACTGGTGGGAGGAAGAGGGCACGCTCGCGGTCATCCGACGCGTGGCCGCGATCGATGACCCGCGACTGCGGCTGCGGGAGCTGTTCCGAATCGCGCTCACCGAGGACCCGACCGAGGGGCTGGAGCCCGCGCTGGTCGCGCACGCGGACGACCCGGTGGTCGCGCCCGTGCTGCACCGGGTCACCGAGCGCAGGCTGGCCTACCTCGCGGCCCTGTTCGGCGAGACCGGGCTGTCCGCCGAACAGGCGCGCCTACAGGCCGTGGTCACCTACTCGACCTATGTCGGCTGGACCGAGCTGCGCCGGGCGGCACCCCGCGAGGCCCCGGAAACCACCGGCGACCCGGACGCCCTGGCGTACCTGATCGACACGCTCGTCCCGTGACAACGGACGGCCCGGCTGACGATCTTGACCCCAGCGGGGCCGCCGCGCCCTCGACGCAGTGTCGGACAGCAGGCCCGGTGAGCCGACGAGGTCGCCCCGACATCCCGACTTCGACCCTGCCTGCTCCTGCGGCTCGTGTGCGGTGTTGGTGGCGGGCGTGCGCCGCCTGCCTCACTCCTGGTGGGGCAGGCGAACGTCACGCGGACGCCGCGACCAGGGTGCGGAGCAGGTCCGGGCCGACGCCGACCAGCGAATCGCGGAAGATCCGCCGCTCCCCCGGTTCCACCGGCACCTCGCACGGCACGACCAGCACCGTGCACCCGGCCGCCACCGCCGAGGCGACGCCCGTGGGCGAGTCCTCGATGGCGACACAGCCTGCCGGGTCGACGCCGAGCAGGCGGGCCGCCCTGCGGTAGGGCTCCGGGAGCGGCTTGTTGAGCCCGTCGACCTCGTCGCCGCAGACGACGACGTCGAAGAACTCGCGGCCCACGGTGTCGAGCGCGATCTCCACCAGCGCGCGCTCGGTCGAGGTGACCAGCGCCGTGGGGACACCCGTGTCCCGCACCGCCCGCAGCGCCTCGGGGGCGCCCGGCCGGAACGCGGCGTCGGTGCGAAACAACTCGGCCATCCGGCCGTCGATCCACACCATCGCCTCGCGGACGTCGTCCTCGGTCGGCTCGATGCCCGCCTCGCCGAACAGCATCGCCATGGTGGTCGGCACGTTGGTGCCGACCATGGCCGTCCGGGTCTCGGCGGACAGCTCGAAGCCCAGCTTGGCGGCGAACTCGTGCAGCGGGACGTCCCAGAGCTTCTCCGAGTCCAGCAGCGTGCCGTCCATGTCCCACAGCACCGCGGCGGGCAGCCCGGCCCTCACGTGTTGAAGTACTTGGCTTCGGGGTGGTGCAGCACGATCGCGTCGGTCGACTGCTCGGGGTGGAGCTGGAACTCCTCGGAGAGCTTGACCCCGATGCGCTCCGGCTGGAGCAGGTCGACGATCTTCGCGCGGTCCTCCAGGTCGGGGCAGGCGCCGTAGCCGAGGGAGAAGCGGGCACCGCGGTAGCCGAGTTTGAAGAACTCCTCGATGTCCGCCGGGTCCTCTTCGGACAGTGCGGCGCCGCCTGCGAAGCGCAGTTCCTCGCGGATGCGCCGGTGCCAGTACTCGGCCAGCGCCTCGGTGAGCTGCACGCCGAGGCCGTGCACCTCCAGATAGTCCCGATAGGAATCGCCCGCGAACAGTTCGTTGGCCACGTCGGCGATCGGCTGGCCCATCGTGACCAGGCTGAGCCCGACGACGTCGACCTCGCCCGCGGCGAGCGCCTGCTCGCGCGGGCGGAAGAAGTCGGCCAGGCACATCCGGCGGTCCTTGCGCTGGCGCGGGAATGTGAACCGGGTGCGCTCGGGCGCGTCGGGCGCGGGCTCGGTGAGCAGCACGAGGTCGTTTCCCTCTGCCACACAAGGGAAGTAGCCGTAGACGACGGCGGCGTGCGCGAGCACGCCCTCGGTGGCGAGGCGGTCCATCCAGTACCGCAGCCGGGGCCTGCCCTCGGTCTCCACCAGGTCCGCATAGGACGGTCCGGCGCCGCCGCGCACGCCCTTGAGGCCCCACTGGCCCATGAACGTCGCGCGCTCGTCCAGCATGGCGGCGTAGTCCGCGACCGGAACACCCTTGACGACCCGGCTTCCCCAGAACGGCGGGGACGGCAGCGCCACATCGGTGGCGACGTCGGACCGGGCGGCCGGGTCGGCGGTCTCCGCCGGGTCCTCTTTGGACTTGCGGGCCGCGGCGATGCGCAGCGACCGCTCGCGCCGCGCCCGGCGTTCGGCGGCCTTCGCCTGCATCTCCTCGTCCACCAACGGCGACTCGCCGCGCTTGGCTGCCATGATCGCGTCCATCAGGCGCAGGCCCTCGAACGCGTCGCGGGCGTAGCGGACGTCGCCGAAGTACATCTCGGTGAGGTCGTTCTCGACGTAGGCACGGGTGAGCGCGGCGCCGCCGAGCAGCACCGGCCAGCGCGCGGCCACGCCGCGGGAGTTCATCTCCTCCAGGTTCTCCTTCATGATCACCGTGGACTTGACGAGCAGGCCGGACAGCCCGATGACGTCGGCGCGGTGCTCCTCCGCGGCGTCGAGGATGGTCGTGATGGGCTGCTTGATGCCCAGGTTGACCACGTCGTAGCCGTTGTTGGACAGGATGATGTCGACCAGGTTCTTGCCGATGTCGTGCACGTCGCCCTTGACCGTGGCGAGCACGATGCGGCCCTTGCCGTCGTCGTCGGTCTTCTCCATGTGCGGCTCAAGGTGGGCCACCGCGGCCTTCATCACCTCGGCCGACTGCAGCACGAACGGCAACTGCATCTGCCCGGAGCCGAACAGCTCGCCGACGGTCTTCATGCCCGAGAGCAGCGTGTCGTTGATGATCTGCAGCGCGGGCCGCTCCTGCAAGGCGGCGTCGAGGTCGGCGTCGAGGCCGATGCGGTCGCCGTCGACAATCCGCCGCTCCAGCCGCTCGAACAGCGGCAGCGCGGCCAACTCCTGCGCGCGGGTCTCCTTCGAGGAGGCCAGCGTGGCGCCCTCGAACAGCTCCATGAGCCGCTGCAGCGGGTCGTAGCCCTCGCGGCGGCGGTCGTAGACGAGGTCGAGCGCGACGGCGCGCTGCTCGTCGGCGACCCGGGCCATCGGAATGATCTTCGACGCGTGCACGATGGCCGTGTCCAGCCCGGCCTGCACGCACTCGTGCAGGAACACGCTGTTGAGCACCTGGCGGGCGGCGGCGTTGAGGCCGAAGGAGATGTTGGAGACGCCGAGGGTGGTCTTCACCTTCGGGTAGCGGCGCTTGAGCTCGCCGATCGCCCCGATGGTCTCGATGCCGTCGCGGCGGACCTCCTCCTGCCCGGTGGTGATCGGGAAGGTCAGGGTGTCCACGATGATGTCCTCGACCCGCATGCCCCAGTCGCGCACCAGGTCGTCGATGATCCGGGTGGCGATGCGGACCTTGTGGTCACTGGTGCGGGCCTGGCCCTCCTCATCGATGCACATCACCACGACCGCGGCGCCGTGCTCGCGCACCAGCTCCATCGTGCGGTGGAACCGGGACTCGGGGCCGTCGCCGTCCTCGTAGTTCACCGAGTTGACCGCGGAGCGCCCGCCGAGCCGCTCCAGGCCCGCCTGGAGCACGTCGGGCTCGGTGGAGTCGAGCATCAGCGGCAGCGTCGAGGCGGTGGCCAGCCGACCGGCCAGCTCGGCCATGTCGACGGCGCCCTTGCGGCCCACGTAGTCGACGCACAGGTCGAGCATGTGCGCGCCGTCGCGCGTCTGCGCCCTGGCGATCTCCACGCAGTCTTCGAGCCTGCCCTCCAGCATGGCGTCGCGGAACGCCTTGGAGCCGTTGGCGTTGGTGCGTTCGCCGATGACCAGCACCGACGAGTCCTGCTGGAACGGCACCGCCTGGTAGAGCGAGGACACCCCCGGCTCCGGCCGAGGGCGTCGGGGACCGGGCGCGAGGTCGCGCACGGCGGCGGCGACCTGCCGGATGTGCTCGCCGGTGGTGCCGCAGCAACCGCCGACCAGCCGCGCGCCGAACTCGGTGACGAACCCGGCGAGCGCCGCGGCCAGCGCCTCCGGGCCGAGCGGGTAGACCGCGCCGTTCGGGCCGAGTTCGGGCAGGCCCGCGTTCGGCATCACCGACAGCGGGATTCGGGAGTGCTTGGACAGTGTGCGCAGGTGCTCGCTCATCTCGGCCGGGCCGGTGGCGCAGTTGAGCCCGATCAGGTCGATGCCCAGCGGTTCCAGCGCGGTCAGCGCGGCGCCGATCTCGGAGCCGAGCAGCATGGTGCCGGTGGTCTCCACGGTCACCTGGGTGATGATCGGGACGACCCGACCCTCGGCGGCCATCGCGCGCTTGGCGCCGATGATCGACGCCTTGGTCTGCAGCAGGTCCTGCGAGGTCTCCACGATCACCGCGTCGATCCCGCCGACCAGCATGCCGCGCACCTGCTCCTGGTAGGCGTCGCGCAGGGTGGCGAACGGGGCGTGGCCCAGGGTGGGCAGCTTGGTGCCCGGGCCGACCGAGCCCAGCACGAACCGCGGGTGGCTCGCCGTGCTGAACTCGTCGGCGACCTCCCTGGCCAGCCGGGCGCCCGACTCGGACAGCTCGAAGATCCGCTCCGGGATGTCGTACTCGGCCAGGTTGGCCAGGTTGGCCCCGAAGGTGTTGGTCTCCACGGCGTCGGCCCCGGACTCCAGATACCCGCGGTGGACCTGGCGTACCACGTCGGGCCGGGTCACGTTGAGGATCTCGTTGCAGCCTTCGAGGCCGGCAAAATCGTCCAGCGAGAGGTCGAAGGACTGCAGCATGGTCCCCATGGCGCCGTCGGCCACGAGAACACGGTCGGCGAGGGCGTCGAGCAGAGGCGACGGGGTGCTGTCCGGCATGTCCCCAGCCTACGATCTCCGTCCACCGGGGCAGCGTCGTAGTCTTGCGCAGTGACAGCTCCAGACCCGCAGAAGCCTGCCGACCACGAGCCCCCGGCCGGGCAGCACGATCTCGTCGACCCCGTCATGGTGGCGGCGTTCGAGGGCTGGAACGACGCGGGAGACGCCGCGAGCACCGCGATCGAGCATCTGCAGCTCACCTGGGACGCCAGTCCGCTGCTGGAGATCGATCCAGACGATTACTACGATTTCCAGGTGACAAGACCCACAGTCCGCATGGTGGACGGGGTCAGCCGGAGAGTGGACTGGCCGACGACGAGGCTGTCGGTGTGTCGTCCGCCCGGGTCGAATCGGGACATCGTGCTGGTGCACGGCATCGAGCCGAACATGCGCTGGCGCAAGTTCTGCGCCGAGCTGCTCCAGCACATCGACGACCTCGGCGTGAACACGGTGGTGACGCTCGGCGCGCTGCTGGCCGACACCCCGCACAGCCGCCCGGTCCCGGTCACCGGCACCGCCTACGACGCGACGTCGGCGGCCCGTTTCGGCCTGGAGCGCTCCCGCTACGAGGGCCCCACCGGGATCGTCGGCGTGCTGCAGGACGCGTGCGTGCAGGCCGGGGTGCCCGCGATCTCGATCTGGGCCGCCGTGCCGCACTACGTCTCCCAGCCGCCCTCGCCCAAGGCGACGCTCGCCCTGCTGCACCGGGTCGAGGAGGTGCTCGACGTGGAGGTGCCGCTGGGCACGCTGCCCGAGCAGGCCGAGGAGTGGCAGCACACGGTCAGCGAGATGGCCGAGGAGGACGAGGACGTGCGCAACTACGTGCGCGCCCTGGAGGAGCGCGGCGACGCGCAGAACACCCTCAACGAGACCAGCGGCGACGCGATCGCGGCCGAGTTCGAGCGCTACCTGCGCAGGCGGCGGCCCGGCGGTTCCGGGCGGGGCGGGTCGGGCCCGGGCCCGACCGGCGTGTGAGGCGGTTCGCGGGACCGTGCGGCGGCGGATCGCGCTCGCGGCGCTCTACGCGGGCGGGTTCCTCGGTCCGTTCGGCGGCGGCATCACCACCTCGATGCTGCCCGAACTCGGCGGCGACTTCGGCGTGTCCAGCCAGGTGGCCGCGTCGTCGCTGACGGCGTACCTGGTGCCGTTCGCGACGCTGATGCTGTTCTCCGGGACGCTGGGCGCGCGCTGGGGCGCGGGGCGCAGCGTGCGGGTGGCGTACCTGGTCTACGTCGGCGCGTCGGCGGTGTGCGCGCTGGCGGAGACGTTTCCGCTGTTGCTGGCCGCGCGGGCGGTGCAGGGCGCGGCCAACGCGTTCACCACGCCGCTGCTGCTGGCCACGATCGCGGCGATCACCCCGCCCGCCCGGCTGGGCCGCACCCTCGGGCTGTTCGGCTCATTGCAGGCCGCTGGGCAGACGAGCGCGCCGCTGCTGGGCGGGCTCGCGGCCGAGGCCACCTGGCGGCTCGCGTTCGCCGGGGTCGGCCTGGTCGCGGCCGGTCTGGCGGTGGCGGGCCTGCCGGACGAGGCGCGCGACCGACACGCCGAACCGCCGACGCTGCGCTCGGCGTGGCGGCCCGCGGTGCTGCGCGCGGGCGCGGTGGCGCTGGTGGGCTGGGGGTGTCTGGGCGGGCTGTCGTTCCTGGTGGCGCTGCGCGCGGAGGACGTGTTCGCCCTCGGCGCCGCCGAGCGCGGGCTGCTGCTGACCGGGTTCGGCGTGTTGGGCCTGCTCAGCGCACGGGCGGTCGGCCGCGGCATCGACCGCATCGGCGCGCGGCGGGCGGTGCTGATCGGCACGGTCGCGGGCGCGGTGCCGATCGCGCTGGTGGGGACGCTGCCGTGGCTGCCCGCGGTGGCGGCGCTGTGGGCGGTGGCGGGCGTGGCGGCGCAGTTCCTGCTGGTCGGCCTGAACGCCCTGGTGCTCTCCGGCGACGGGCCGAACCGGGCGGGGTCGGTGTCGGTGGTGCAGTCGTTCCGGTTCACCGGGGCCGCGATCGCGCCGCTCGCGTTCACCCCGGTGTATGTGGCGGCGCCCGCGGTCGGGTTCCTGCTGCCCGCCGTGCTGCTCGCGCTGTCGGCGCCCGCCGCGCTCACCCGCCGTCCCGCCCGGACCGGGCCTAGGGATTAGGGCTTAGAGGGCGACCCCCAGCAGCGCGTCGAGGGCGGTGCGGACCGCGGCGGGTGCCTCGGTGTAGTGACCTGCGCCGGAGCGGGTCTGGTCGGCCCACGCGTCGACGGCCGCGATCGCCCGGGGGGTGTCCAGGTCGTCGGACAGATGGTCCCGCAGGCGGGACACCAGCGGCGCGGCGTCCACCCCGGCGGCCGAGCCCACCGCGGCCCGCCAGCGCTGGACCCGGGCCAGGGCCTCGTCCAGCACGTCGTGGGTCCAGGACCGATCGGTCCGGTAGTGGCCCGAGAGCAGCCCGAGCCGCACGGCCATCGGGTCGACCTTGTCGGCGCGCAGCCGGGACACGAAGACCAGGTTGCCCCGCGACTTGGACATCTTCTCGCCGTCCAGACCGATCATGCCCGCGTGCGCGTAGTGCCGGGCGAACGGGTGCTCGCCGGTCAGCGCCTCGGCGTGCGCGGCGCTGAACTCGTGGTGCGGGAAGATCAGGTCCGAGCCGCCGCCCTGCAGATCGAAGGCCATGCCCAGCCGGTTGAGCGCGATGACGCTGCACTCGACGTGCCAGCCGGGCCTGCCCGGACCGAGTTCGGTGTCCCAGCTCGGCTCGCCCGGGCGGGCGGCCCGCCACATCAGCGCGTCGAGCGGGTGGCGCTTGCCGACCCGGTCGGGGTCTCCCCCGCGCTCGGCGAAGAACCGGGTCATCGTGGGCTCGTCGTAGTTCGACTCGTAGCCGAAGCGGCCACTGGCCCGGTGGTCGAAGTAGATGTCCGGGAACCGGGGGTCGTCGGCCCGGTAGGCGGCGCCGCCCGCGAGCAGCTTGGCGACGGCCTCCACGATCTCCGGGATCGACTCGACCGCCCCGACGTAGTCGCGCGGCGGCAGCACCCGCAGGGCGGCCATGTCCTCGCGGTAGAGCGCGGTCTCCCGCATGGCCAGCACGACCCAGTCGTCCTGGTCGCGCTTGGCGCGTTCGAGCAGCGGGTCGTCGACGTCGGTGACGTTCTGCACGTAGTGCACGTGGTGGCCGTTGTCCAGCCAGATCCGGTGCACGAGGTCGAACGCGAGATAGGTGGCCGCGTGCCCGAGGTGCGTGGCGTCGTACGGGGTGATCCCGCAGACGTACATGGTCGCGGTAGGCCCCGGCGCGGTCGGCCGGATCCCGCCCGCGGCGGTGTCGTGGAGCCGCAGCGGCCGCGGTGTGCCTGCCACCAGCGGCACCGGGTCGGAGAGCCAGGTCTGCATGGCTCGACCCTAAACGTCTGCTCACCGGGGTTCAGGGTGAGCCACGTGGCGGGACCGCGGAACCGGACATGTGTGAGTCCCGTTACATCTCACTTGACGCCGCCGATCTGGTCTGTATATGGGAGTACGCGAACCGAGAGGGGTGGGGATGATGACCAGTCCCCGACAAGGCGGCACGACGGGCCGGTACCTCGTGCTGTTGGAGGACGACGCGGTGGCGGCGGGCACGCGCGCGCTGTCGCGGGTGGCGGGCATCCGCACCACGAGCAGCGCGGACTCCGGCGGCGCGGCTGTCGACTTCGCGGGCACGGACGGGCTGGTGCTGCACCAGCTCGGCGTCGCCGTGGTCAACGCCGACGCCGACCAGGCGCGGGCGCTGGCCAGGGCCGCGACCGAGTCCGGGCCGATCGCGCTGATCGAGCGGGAGCGCCGGGTCTACGCGATCAACGCGGCGCCCGCGGCCGCGGCGACGGCCACCGTCGACGAGACGCTGTTCACCTGGGGCCTGCAGGCTGTCGGCGCACAGTTGAGCACCGCGACCGGGGCGGGCATCCGGGTGGCGGTGCTGGACACCGGCTTCGACCTGGCGCACCCGGACTTCGCCGGCCGCGCGGTCACCACCAGCTCGTTCGTCCAGGGCGAGGAGGTGCAGGACGGCCACGGCCACGGCACGCACTGCATCGGCACCTCGTGCGGGCCGCGGGAGCCCGCGGCCGGACCCGGCTACGGCGTCGCCCACGAGGCGGAGATCTTCGCGGGCAAGGTGCTCAGCAACGCGGGCTCCGGCGCGGACGGCGGCATCCTGTCCGGCATCGCGTGGGCGATCACCAACGGCTGCCCGGTGGTGTCCATGTCGCTGGGCGCGGCCACCCGCCCCGGCGACCCGTTCTCGCGGACCTACGAGAGCGTGGCGACCCGCGCGCTGGCCCAGGGCACGCTGATCATCGCGGCGGCGGGCAACGAGTCGAAGCGGCGCAACGGGAAGATCAGCCCGGTCGGCCACCCGGCCAACTGCCCGTCGGTCCTGGCCGTCGGCGCGGTCGACGTGGCGCAGGCCGTCGCGCCGTTCTCCTGCGGCACGGTCGACCGGATCGGCCAGGTCGACCTGGTGGGACCGGGCGTGGACGTGTACTCGTCGTGGCCGAATCCGTTGGCGCACAACCGGATCAGCGGCACCAGCATGGCGACCCCGCACGTGGCCGGGGTGGCGGCGCTCATCGCGCAGGCCACCGGGGCGCGGGCGTGGGAGTTGTGGGCGCGACTCACCCAGATGGCAAGCCGGATGCCGCTGCCGTCGGTCGACGTCGGCGCGGGCCTGGTGCAGGCGCCGTGAGCGAGCTTGCGAGCGAACCATCGAAACAGGGCGAGCTTGCGAGCGAACCAACGACACAGGGCGAGCCTGCGAGCGAACCGTCGACGGGTGCGGAGACCGAGCGGGTGCTGGTGACCGTGGACGACGCGGGCCTGGCCCGGTTGACCGAGCTGGTGGCCGACCTGCGGGACGCGGGCCTGCTGGTCGAGGAGGTGCTCGAACCGATCGGCACCATCACCGGGTCGGTCGCGGTCGATTCGCTGGCCGCGCTGTCCGAAGTGTCCGGTGTGGACGGTGTGGAGCCGCAGCTCGCGTCGTTCCAGATCCCGGAGCCGGACAGCGACGTCCAGTGACGCGCTAGCGGTCGGCGGGAGCCGGGTCGGGCAGCGCGCGGTGATCGCCCGCGTGCACGGCCTGCCGGATCTGGTCGATGTTCTCCCGCAGCAGGTCGGAGATCAGCTCGTCGGTGCGCGGGTCGGCGAGCATCTCCAGGATCACCCGCAGGGCGGCGTCGGAGACCGCGGAGACGATCTCGTCGTGGAACGGCAGCACCGACAGCTTGCCCACCTGGCGGTCGTGTTTGAGTTTCTCCAGCACCATCGCGCGGATCTCGGCGCGGTTCTCCGCCAGCGCGCTGGCGATGTTGCGCGCGTAGTGCCCGGTGCGCAGCACGGAGACGACCTCCTCCAGTACCGCGACCGTCAGCGGCTTCTTGATCACGTCGATGAGCACCCCGCCGAACCGGCCCATCGCCCGGTGCGCCAACTCCTCGCCGACCGACCGCTCGACCGGCATCCGCAGCCGGGTCAGCACGACCGCGATGCGCACGAACCGCAGTAGCCGGAAGGCCCGGAAAGCCAGGTGTGCCACCGGAACCATGCCGACCACGTCGTACCAGTTGTGCCCGAGGAACCGGCCGGAGAACCCGGCAGAGCGCCAGCGCCACAGGAACTCCACGGCGAACACCGCGCACAGCCCGAGGTCGATCCGCACGATCAGCGTGGCCACCTGCGGGTCGGGCTTCCAGAACGCGCGGTAGGCCAGCAGGCCGACCGACACCACCGCGAGCAGGGTCATCAGCCAGTCGTCGAGGCTGACCCGGTGCTTCTTCGGCGACGCCGCCAAGGGGATGACCATGGCGCGAACCTATGCCACTTCGGGCCCCGCGCGCCGCGGCGCAGCGTCGGGCGGGTGAGCGAACCACTTTGGATCGAGCCGTCGGCCAAGCGGGTGCGGGTCTACCTGGGCGGGCCGCTGGTGCCGTACTACCCCACCTACTTCCTGCCCGAGGCCGACGGCTTCGGACCCGCCCCGGACAGCCCGTTCAGCTAGCGCGTCCGCCGAGGTGGACGGGGTCACGTTCCGTTGGCCCCGTGGAGGTACTCGCGGGTACCCTTCGCCAGGTGTGCGGCACGCGAAGGGCAACGCACCCGGGCCTACCGCGTCCTGGAGGACAGACACCGCCCGCACCACGGCAAGAGGACGTGAGCACCGGATGAGCGCACCAGGGTTCCTGCACGAGGCGCTCGTGTACCGCGACGACGAGGGCTTCCTCGACGGGACGGTGCCGTTCCTGCGGGAGGGGGCCCGCGCGGGCGAGACGGTGTTCGCGCTGCTGCCGCCCGCGCGGATCGAGTTGGTGCGCGCGGCGCTGGACGAGGACGCCGACCAGGTGCTGTTCCTGGACATGACCGAGGTCGGCCGCAACCCGGCGCGGGTCATCCCGGCGCTGCGCGAGCTGGTCGACGGCACGGACGGCCGCCCGGCGCGTGGCCTCGGCGAGCCGGTGTGGACCACGATCGACGCGGACCAGCTCGCCGAGGTGGGGCTGCACGAGGCGCTGGTCAACCAGGCGTTCGAGGGCGCGGCCGGACTGCGGCTGCGGTGCCCGTACGACGTCGCGGCGGTCGAGGACGAGGTCGTCGGCGCGGCCGAACGCAGTCACTCGGTGCTGGTGGACGCCGGGGTGAGCAAGCCGAGCGAGCGGTACGACCCCGACCAGGCGCACGGCGAGTTCGCCGCGACGCTGCCCGCGCCCGCGGAGGTGTCCGACATGGCGCACTTCACCCTCGACGACCTGCCGGAGCTGCGCGACCTGGTCACCGTGCGGGCGAGCGGGTTCGGCCTGAGCCGCGACCGCGCACTCGACCTGACGCTGGCGACCAACGAGATCGTCACGAACAGCATCTGCCACGGCGGCGAGCGCGGCACCCTGCGACTGTGGTCGGCGGGCGACGCGTTCGTCTGCGAGGTCAGCGACGGCGGCCACATCGCCGAGCCGATGGTCGGCCGCGTGATGCCGCGCGCGTCGGTGCGCGGCGGGCGCGGGGTGTGGCTCGCGAACCAGCTCTGCGACCTGGTGCAGATCCGCTCGGCCCCGGCGACGGGCACCGTGGTGCGCCTGCACATGCGCAGGCAGGTTTAGGCCGTGTCGGCCATCAACCCGCCGCGCTGTGCGTGATTGACCACTCGACGCGCGCGGTGTACTGCTGGGGCGGTCCTCGATGCCTCGGAGGTTCGTCTTGTCGGGTCGTATCCGCACGCTCGCCGCGCTTGTCGCGGTCCTGTTCGTCACCTCCGCCACGGCGGCACCCGGCACCGCGGACCGGGGCACGCCCCCGGTCCCCGCTCCGGTCGTCGCGGGCATCGACCTGGAGCGCGCCACCATCCCGGACTTGCAGCGCGCGATGGACACCGGGCGGCTGTCCTCGGTCCGGCTGACGGCGTTCTACCTACAGCGCATCCGGGTGCTGAATCCGACGCTGCACGCGGTGATCGCGACGAACCCGGACGCGCTGCGGCTCGCGGCGGCCAGCGACGCGCGCAGGCACCGCCACGGCCCGCGCGGCCAGATGGAGGGCATCCCGGTGCTGCTCAAGGACAACATCGACACCGCGGACCGGCAACAGACGACGGCGGGGTCGTTCGCGCTGGCGGGCGCCCGGCCCGCGCGGGACGCGCACCTGGTCCACCGGCTGCGGTCGGCGGGCGCGGTCATCCTCGGCAAGGCCAACCTGTCGGAGTGGGCCAACTTCCGCTCCTCGATGTCCACGAGCGGCTGGAGCGCGGTCGGCGGGCAGACCGCCAACCCGTACGTGCTCGACCGCAACCCGTGTGGCTCGTCCAGCGGCTCTGCCGTCGCGGTGTCGGCGCACCTGGCCACGGTGGCGGTCGGCACGGAGACCGACGGGTCGATCGTCTGCCCCTCCGGTGCCACGGGGATTGTCGGCGTCAAGCCCAGCATCGGGCTGGTCAGCCGCGCGGGCGTGGTGCCGATCTCGGCGGCGCAGGACACCGCGGGCCCGATGGCGCGCAACGTGACCGACGCCGCGATCCTGCTGGCCGCCATGAACGGGCCGGACCGGCGCGACGAGTCCACAGTGGACGGCGGGGCGCACGCGCTCGCCGACTACACCCGGTTCCTGCGGCCGCACGCGTTGCGCGGCAAGCGGATCGGCGTGTGGCGCGACGCCGCGGGCGGCGCGAGCCCGGCGGCCGACGCGGCGCTGGACCGGGCCGTCGGGCAGCTCCGCGGGCTCGGCGCGTCCACTGTGGACATCTCGATCCCGTATCGGGACATCGTCAACGAGAACGAGTTCCCGGCGCTGCTCACCGAGTTCAAGCACGACATCAACGCCTACCTGGCCGCCACGCCGGGCGAGCACCCGCGCGACCTGGCCGGGCTGATCGAGTTCAACCGGGCGAACGCCGCGCGGGAGATGCCGTTCTTCGCCCAGGAGGTCTTCGAGCAGGCGCAGGCCACCACCGGTGACCTGAGCGACCCGGAGTACCGCCGCGTGCGCGCTGCGGCCACCGGCGCGGCCCGGCGCGGACTCGACGAGGTGCTGGGCGGGTATCGGCTGGACGCGATCGTCGCGCCGACGAACAGCCCGGCGTGGAATACCACCCTCGGCTCCGGCGACGCGTTCCTGTTCGGCTCCGCGGGCATGGCCGCGGTGTCGGGCTACGCGAACCTGACCGTCCCGATGGCGTACTCGGGCGCGCTGCCGCTGGGCATGTCGATCATGGGCGGCCGGTTCAGCGAGCCGACGCTGCTGGCGGTCGCGTACGCGTTCGAGCAGGGCACCAAGGTCCGGCAGCCACCGCGGTTCCTGCCCACCGTCGGCTGACTATCGCGAAAGGGCGTCCAGGTAGGCGGCGATCGCGGCGAGCCGCTCGGGTGTCTGCCACAGCGCGATCACCCGCGGGTCGTCGGTTGTTCGGAGGGCTTCGACGCTGGTGCGGGCGGGGCGGTGCACTTGCTCCTTGGTCAGCGCGAACGCGGCTGCCGGGATACGGGCGAACGCGGTCGCCCGCGCCAACGCGCGGGGCAGCAGCTCGTCGGCGGTGACGACCTCGTCGACCAGGCCGATCGCCAGCGCACCCGCCGGGTCGAGCACGACGCCGGTGTTGGCCAAAGACGCGGCGCGGTGGCCCACGGCGTGTCGGATGATCTCCAGGGCGGCCACCGGAAACGGCACGCCGACCAGCAGCTCGGTGAGGCCGATGCCGCCGCCGGACATGACGCGGTGGTCGGCGGCCGCGGCGAGCACGCAGCCGCCCGCGATGGCGGACCCGCCGACAGCGGCCACGACCGGGCGCGGGCAGTCGAACACCGCGAGGAACGCCTTGCTCAGCGCGGGCAGGAACGCGGCAACGTAGTCCGCGCCACCGGCCACGATCCGGCGCAGGTCGACCCCGGCCGAGAACGCCCGGCCCGCCCCGGCGAGCACGATCGCGTCCGCCTCGGTCGAGCCGACAGCGCGGGTGATCGCGTCGCACAGTTCCAGGTCGAGGGCGTTGACCTTGCCGTGGTCGAGCCGCAGCACGGCGATGTCGCCGTGGGTCTCGGTGGTGATCACGTGTCCTCCCCGGGCCGCAGCCGCACGGCCGGGTCACCGAGGACACTGTAGTTGCGGGCGTCGGTCGTCGCGGTCCACAGGGCGGCCAAGGTCTGGTCGTCGACCCGCTTCCCGGTGCGGCGCAGGGCATCGAGCCGGGTGACCAGCTCGGTGGCGATCGCGGCGTAGCGCTGGTTGAGGTACTCCATGGCCGACCCGAGCCGCTGCCCGGCGAGCAGCGCCCGCAGCGTGCCTGCCAGCGCGCCGATCTGCGGGTCGAGGCCCTGCCACAGGAACGAGCAGCTCCACACCCGGTCGACGTGGCCGACGAAGCCGAGCCCGCCCGCGGCCAGCAGCCGCTGCGGAAGCCTTGCCACATAAGCCTTTCCCGAGGCGTGGCCATCGGCGAAGTCGGGGGTGGCCGGGGTGCCCGCGCCGTAGCAGGCGAACGAGAACACGATCTCCGGCACCGGCTTGCCGGTGACGTCGGCGCCCGCGAAGAAGTGCCCGGCGCCGAGCGGGCCGCCGCCGGGCCCTGGCCAGTCCTGACACAGCAGGGCGCCCTGGATCTCGCGCGCCCGGGCCGAGGAGGTACCGACGCCGTGCGACGCGGTGAACAGCACCCGGCCGGGATGCGGCTCGGCGAGCAGCCCGGCGAGCCGCGCCTTGGTCGCCGTCTCCCCCACGTCGGCCGCCACCGCGAGGCCGTGACCGGCCAGCTCCGCGCGCAGCGGCTCGACCAGGCGGTCGGCGCTGAGCGCGGTGGCGCGGTCGCCGGGGTTGCGCGCGCCGAACAGGTGCGCGCCGGGCGGCCGCGGCGGCGCCTGCTCGGCGGCGACCACGGCCGCGGCGTAGCCCGCGTACTCGTCGGCGGTGTCGAAGTGCAGTCTGCCGACGGCGTACTGCACGTCGAGCTGGTACTGCAGGGTGAACGGCAGCTCGTCGGGGTCGCCCGCGAGCAGCAGGTAGTAGGGCACCTTGGCGGGTTCGGCCGGGCCGGGGCCCGCCCCGTGCCTGCGCAGGAAGTCGGCGTCGTCGTCGCCCGGCTCCACCACCAGCTCCCGGTACAGCGGGCCCGCCTGGGCGCGGCGCAGGTTCAGCAGCGGACGCAGCGCGTCGAGCACGGGGCTGCCGGGTGCGGTCACCACGGCCCAGCCGACCGACGCCAGGTCCTCCGGGTCGTGGCCGTACGCGACACCGAAGGTGGGTTCGCGCTCGCGGTCGCGCCTGCGCAGCGCGCGGACGTGCCGGTCGTCGGGAGCGTCGCCGCGGGCGGCCGCGGCGAGGTCGGCGGCGGTGTCGGGGGCGAACAGGTAGCCGCCGGTCTCCGCGTCCACCCCGTTGACCACCAGCGCCTCGGACTGGTCCGCCTCCCCGGAGTCGACCCTGGTGGGCACGTCGGGTTGACACTGTCCGGTTTGGCGGGTGCCGGTGGCTGGGTGGCGTCCCGTTCCCGTTGGGTGCGGCTGGCCGCCGCGTGGTGCTGTCCGGCGGGTCATGTCAGCACCAGCAGCACGGCCAGCACCACGATCACCACGGCCTGCACGCAGGCGAGCACGGCCAGCCGGTTGGTGGTGCCGAGCGCGTCCGCCAACCCGGCCTCGTCGCGGGAGCGGCTGAGGAACTCCCGCTCCAGCTCGGCCAGCCCGTCGCAGGCGGGCGCGGGCGCGCGGCGCAGCGCGTCACCGGTGAGCAGGAACGCGCGCTGGCGCTGGTGGCGCCGCCACTCGTAGGCCGCGACCTGCCACGGGTCGAGCGTCGCGTGCCGCCACGCCCGGTTGCCCGCCAGCACGGCGGGGATCAGCCGGTCGTGCGCCAGCTCGTACCAGGTGGTGCCCGCGCGGGTGTCGGCCCGCAGCAGGTAGGCGTCCTCCAGCGCGTCGAGCAGCCGGACGCCGAGGTCGCCGGGCACCGGACCCGCGGTGGTCTGCGCGCGGAACCGGCGGGCGGTGATCAGGTCGTGCTCGAACCAGTCGCGCACGACGCGCTGCTCGACGCCGTGCACCCGCTCCAGCTCGGCCAGCGCGTCGCCGTAGTAGCGGCTCAGCGCGCGCTCGATGTCGACCCGCGCCACGTCCGGCGGGCCGATCTCGGTGCAGGAGTCCCCGTTGCGCGAGCAGGTGACCCGCCACAGCGTGTGGCAGACGACCTGGAGCTGGAAGGGCTCCACGAACGGCGTGCGCGGCCCGCCCTCCTCGCCGCCGCCGCGCGCCAGCCGATCGACCAGGATCGCCGCCGCACCATCCACAAAGGACACTCCCTGTTCCTCCGCAGGTGTGCGGACCGCGGCCAGCGCCTCGGCGTCGTCGAGGAAGTCCAGCCGGTAGCGGGCGCGCAGCCTGCCGGGCAGAAACCGCAGGTAGCGGTCCAAGCCGCCCAGGTAGTCCTCGCGGACCGCGAGCAGTGCCCACAGCGACCCGTCTGCCAGCGCCGCGCCGAGCTGACCGAAGAACTCCTCCTTGGCGCCCCGGTCGGTCGAGTCGACGGTCAGCACCTCTTCGAGCTGGTCGAGCACCAGCACCCGCGCGCCCCCGTCGAGCAGCGGCGGCTCGACCCGGGCGACGATCTCGGTGAGGGTCAGTCCGTCCAGGCCGGGGGTCTCCGCGCCGAGCAGGTCGACGCCGACACTGTGCACGTACCGATTGCCGTGCGCGGGCGGCGGTTTGTCGACCCGCGCGGCCCGGGTCGGCACGAAGCCGTCCGCGCGCAGCATCCGCGACACCGCCGCCTGGATCAGCGAGGTCTTGCCCGCCCCGGACGGCGCGTGCAGCAGCACCACCCGCTCGGCGATCACCAGGTCGGCCAGCTCGCGCGCGGCCCGCTGCCGGTTGGGCAGCCGCTCGTGGCTGCGGAACGCCCGCGGCCCGACGTACGGGTTGCCGGTGGGCAGCACGATCGGCGCCGTGTCACCGCTCATGGTGCGCCTCCCGCCCGCGCGCGCAACTCGGCGAGGAAGTCGCGGGTGTCGGCCCAGAACAGGCTGACCCGGTCCTCGCCGAAGTAGGACTCCAGGTAGCGCTGCGCCGCCTCCGGCTCGATGAGCCTGCTCTCCGGGCGGACCTGGACGCCGACGTGGGAGTTGGCGCGCAGCCGGGAGCTGCCGCCGAAGCTCTTGATGCCCTGGAACACCACCCGGAAGTCCCAGTCGTCGAGCCGGTAGCCCAGGAACATCAAGGAGTTCTTGGTCAGCGACGCCGACACCGCGGGCGGGATCGATGGCCGCTGCTCGATCCACGCGCCGAGCCACTCGAAGTGGTCGTCCTCGGTCAGCACGACCGAGTCGGGGTTCTCCAACCTGCCGAACAGGTGGTAGACCCACGGCCGCGCGACGGTCGGCGGCTCCAGTGCGCGCGCGTCGACCTGCTCGATGGTGTCGTTCCAGGGGAAGCACAGCGTGACCGGGGCCTTGCCGTCGGCGGCGAGCGCGTCCTGCAGCAGGTCGGTCCAGCCGGTGGTGACGTAGACCTTGACCGGCAGCGCGGCGGCGGCCCGGTAGGGATCGTCGGGGTCGCTCTCGCGCAGCAGCCTGCCCAGCTCCAGGATCAGCGGTTCCGGGTCCGGCCCGTCGAACAGGCGCGCGTCGGCCCGGGCGAGGACGTCGTCGGGCCCGACCCGCCCGCGCCGCTCGCGCAGGTCGGAGAGCAGGTAGTCGATGAGGAACGCCCGCACCTCCCCCGGCGACCGCCCGACCCGCAGGTACTGCGCGACCTGGGCCAGGTTGCCGCGGCCCGCGGCCGCGATCGGCATCTGCCAGCGGCGCGCCCAGCGGCGGGCCATCTCCGCGCGTGAGCCGACGATGCCGTCGGCGAAGCCGGGGCCGAGCACCGGGGTGAACCGGCCGGTGCGCATCATCAGCGCCAGCGACCGCCAGGTCTCGCCGCCGACCTCCGTTCGGTAGTAGGTGCGGCCCGAGCGCAGCCGGGAGAACAGCACCGGCACCCACCAGTCCGGCCGGTCGCGGATCGCGCCGCGCGCCTTGGCCACCGCGCGGTCGACCACGCCGTCCTCGGCGAACTCGGCGAAGAACCGCTCGGCGAAGGTCTGCGCGGTCGCCATCGTGACGTCGCCCTGCATCGCCACCACCGCGGCGATCCCGGCACCGGCCAGCCGCGGCCCGAGCGCGGCGAGCGCCCCGCCGTCGTCCGACGCGATCCCCGTGCCCGCCGACCGGCACGACACCAGCACGGCCAGGGTCGGCTTGTGGTCGAGGTGGTGCAGCGTCTCGACCAGCCTGCGGGCGTCCACCGGTTCGGCGGTGCCGTCTGCGCGTTCGAGGAACAGCAGCGGCACGTCGTCGGTGAGCGCGCCGTGCGCGACGAGGTAGAGCACGTCGATCGGGTCGTCCGGGTCCTCCAGGCGCTCGGCGATCCCGGCCAGGGTGGCGGTTCCGTCGCCGCCGAGGACATCGGTGCGGTAGCCCGCGAGGGCGCGGGTCGCGCGGCCGCGCTCGTCGGCGAGCAGGACCGGCGCGAGGGCCCGCCCGCCGGGCGCGTACTCGGCGAGGTCGCTCGGCGCGGCGATGACGACCAGCGCGGAGGACTCCCCTGGCGGGCGCACCGGGACCGGGCGCCAGTCCGAACTGGACAGATAGCGGGAGAACAGGACCGTCGGGCTGGTCGCGATCGGCAGGCCGGTGGCCGGGTCGCGGAGCAGTTCCCAGCGCACGGCGTGGAACCGGGGCGGGCCGTCGACGTGCAGTCTGAAGTGGACCGGGATGGTCTGCGCGGCGGCCATGGCCTTCTCGTGGAACCGGGCCACCTCCGGGCTGCCGAACACCATCGTGGTCAGCGCGTCGGCGTACGCGTCGTCGTCGTCCACCAGGTCGGCCAGCGCGGCGGTGTCGATCGGCAGCAGCTCGCTCGGGTGCTCCGGCCAGTCGACGGTGTCCACGCCGGTGTAGCGCAGGCTCACGTCGAACGCGTCCCGCGCGGTGACGTGGACCAGGCCGAACTCCAGGTCCGCGTAGTCGTCCGCCACGGCGCTCACCTCCCGCTACTAGGCAGAGGCCGCGACCGGGGCCGCAGATACGTGTGGGGTCAGCCGAGTTGGACTCAGCCGAGTTGATCGATCGCCTTGCGGATGCGCTTGTCCGAGATGGCGCCCGAAGCGCCCAGGGTCTGCGCGAAGTAGCTGATCCGCAGTTCCTCGATCATCCACCACACCGCGCGCACCTGGTCGGTCTCCCTGGCCGCGGGGCGGAGCTGGTCGAGCTGCTCGTGGTAGGCGTCCTCCAGGTCTTGGACCTGGTGCATCCACGCGGTGTCCCGGTCGGGGCGCTCGGGCAGCTTGTCCAGCCTGCGTTCGATACCGCGCAGGTAGCGCTCCACATCGGACAGTCGACTGTGGCCGGTCGCGGTGATGAAGCCCGGGAAGATCAGCGCGGCGAGCTGCTCGCGGATGTCGGCGACGGCCTCGACGAAGATCGGGCCCGCGGTGCGGGTGAGCCGGTTCTGCACGTCGGTCCAGGCGGTGACGACCTTGCGGGCCTTGTCGAGCACGTCGAGCACGGTCGGGTTGAGGCCCACGCGCACGTGCTCGCGCAGCCTGGTGAACCCGGCCTCGTCCCACGCGGGGCCGCCCGCCTCGGCGATGAGGTGGTCGGCGGCGCAGTCGACGCAGTCGGCCAGCAGGGCGGGGACACCGCCGTGCGGATTGTGCGACAGCGCGAGCTTCGCCTGGTTCGACAGGCCGCGCACGGCGTGCTTCACCGGCGACGGGACGCCCAGCAGCACGAGCCCGCGGGTGCCCAGCCACATGGCCCGGCGCTGGTCGATCTCGGTGTCGAGCATGCGCACCGCGACCGTGCCGCCCTCGTCGACCAGGGCCGGGTACGCGGTGACCACCAGGCCGTTCTGCTCGGTGCGGGCGACCTTGGGCAGGGTGCCGATCGTCCACGACGTGAGGCCGCTGCGTTCCAGGTCGACGGTGGCCTTGGCGAGCGACTCGCGCAGCTTCGACTTGAGCTGCTGCTTGAGCGCGCCGAGATCCTTGCCCTGGGCCAGCGTCCGGTCGCCGTCGACCACCTGGAAGGTGGTCTTGAGGTGCTCGGGGACGGTGTCCAACTGCCACGCGTCGCGCGGGATCGTGATGCCGGTCAGGGCGCGCAACTCTCGGCCCACCGCGTCCGGCAAGGACTCCTCGACGGCGCCGAGCCGGTGCACCACGGCCTTGGCGAAGTCGGGCACCGGGACGAAGTTGCGGCGCAGCGGCTTGGGCAGCGACCGGATCAGCGCGGTGACGACCTCCTCGCGCAGACCGGGGACCTGCAACGAGAAACCGTCGCCCTGGAGCTGGTTGAGCACCGAGATCGGCACCCGCGCGGTGACCCCGTCGTCGGCGCGGCCCGGCTCGAACCGGTAGGTCAGCGGCAGGGCAAGGCCGTGCTGCTGGAGCGTGTCGGGAAAGTCCTGGTCGCGCACGTCGCGGGCGGAATCGTTGAGCAGCATGGACTTCGAGTACGACAGCAGGTCCGGCCGCTCGTGCCGGGCCTTCTTCCACCACGAGTCGAAGTGCCGCCCGGACACCACATCGGCCGGGACCCGCTCGTCGTAGAACTGGAACAGGGTCTCGTCGTCGACCAGAATGTCGCGCCTGCGGGTGCGGTGCTCCAGTTCCTCGACTTCCTTGAGCAGATCCCGGTTCTCGTGGAAGAACCGGTGCCGGGTCTGCCAGTCGCCCTCGACCAGAGCGTTGCGGATGAACAGATCCCGCGACATCTCCGGGTCGATCCGGCCGTACTGCACCTTGCGCGCCACCACGATCGGCAGCCCGTAGAGGGTGACCTTCTCCATGGCCACCACCGAGCCCTGGCGGGCCTCCCAGTGCGGCTCGCTGTAGGTGCGCTTCACCAGGTGGGCCGCGAGCGGCTCGACCCACTCCGGCTCGATGCGCGCGGCGATGCGCCCCCACAGCCGCGTGGTCTCGACCAGTTCGGCCGCCATGACCCAGCGCGGCGGCTTCTTGAACAGCGCCGAACCGGGGAACACCGCGAACTTCGCGTTGCGCGCGCCGAAGTACTCCTTGCCCGCCGGGTCGCGGAACCCGACGTGCGAGAGCAACCCGGCCAGCAGCGCGAGGTGGACGTTGCGCGGATCGGCGGCCACGTCGTTGGGCGTGCAGCCGAGCTGGCGCACGACCTGGCGGAGCTGGCTGTGGATGTCCTGCCACTCGCGCACCCGCAGGTAGTTGAGGAACTCGGCCTTGCACTGCTTGCGGAACCGGTTGCCGGACAGCTCTTTCTGCTGTTCGCGCAGGTGGTTCCAGAGGTTCAGGTAGCTGACGAAGTCGGAGTCCTGGTCGGCGAAGCGGGCGTGTTTCTCCGCCGCCGCCTGCTGTTTGTCCTGCGGCCGCTCCCGCGGGTCCTGAATGGACAGTGCGGCGGCGATGACCATGACCTCGCTGACACAGCCCGCCTTGTCGGCCTCGATCACCATCCGGGCCAGCCGCGGGTCGACCGGGAGCTGGGCGAGTTGGCGCCCCATCGGGGTGAGCCGCTTGCGAACGTCGCTCTCTGCCGGGTCGAGCGCGCCGAGTTCCTGCAGGAGCTGCACACCGTCGGCGATGTGGCGCTTGTCCGGCGGCTCGATGAACGGGAAGTCGGCCATGTCGCCGAGGTCCGCCGCGGTCATCTGCAGGATGACCGAGGCGAGGTTGGTGCGCAGGATCTCCGGGTCGGTGAACTCGGGGCGGGCAAGGAAGTCGTCCTCGCTGTAGAGCCGCACGCAGATGCCGTCCGACGTGCGGCCGCAGCGGCCCTTGCGCTGGTTGGCCGACGCCTGCGACACCGGCTCGATCGGCAGCCGCTGCACCTTGAGCCGGTTGCTGTAGCGGGAGATCCGGGCGGTGCCGGGGTCCACGACGTACTTGATACCGGGCACCGTGAGCGAGGTCTCGGCGACGTTGGTGGCCAGCACGACCCGGCGTCCGCCGTGCCGCTGGAACACCCGGTGCTGCTCGGCGCTGGAGAGTCGC
Organism: Actinokineospora sp.; assembly: GCF_052390155.1. Taxonomy (NCBI): domain Bacteria; kingdom Bacillati; phylum Actinomycetota; class Actinomycetes; order Pseudonocardiales; family Pseudonocardiaceae; genus Actinokineospora; species Actinokineospora sp. Next base: position 106,102 of record NZ_JBQTHF010000028.1, read on the forward strand.
GCGTACAGCGGCAGGATCTCGGTGTCGCGCAGATTGTCGGCGGCCAGCGCGTCAGCGGTGTCGCGGATCTCGCGCTCGCCGGAGAGGAACACCAGGATGTCGCCCGGCCCCTCGGCGCACAGCTCGCCCACCGCGTCGAGGATGCCCTGGGTCTGGTCGCGGTCCGGGTCGGCTTCGGGGTCCTCGGGGTCGACCAGCGGCCGGTAGCGCACCTCGACCGGGTAGGTGCGGCCGGACACCTCCACGATCGGGGCGTCGCCGAAATGCCGGGAGAACCGCTCCGGGTCGATCGTCGCGGAGGTGATGACCACCTTGAGATCCGGCCGCTGCGGCAGCAGCCGGGACAGGTAGCCGAGCAGGAAGTCGATGTTGAGACTGCGCTCGTGCGCCTCGTCGATGATGATCGTGTCGTACTGGTGCAACTGCCGGTCGTGCTGGATCTCGGCCAGCAGGATACCGTCGGTCATCACCTTGACCAGCGTGCGGTCGCCCACCTGGTCGGTGAACCGGACCTTCCAGCCCACCGTCTCCCCCAGCGGCGTGCCGACCTCTTCGGCGATCCGCTCCGCCACCGTGCGCGCGGCGAGCCTGCGCGGCTGCGTGTGTCCGATGAGGCCGGTGACGCCGCGGCCGAGTTCGAGGCAGATCTTGGGAAGCTGGGTCGTCTTGCCCGAACCGGTCTCGCCCGCCACGATCACCACCTGGTGGTCGCGGATCGCGGCGAGGATGTCGGCCCGCCGCTGGCTGATCGGCAGTTCCTCGGGGTACTTCAGCGCGGGCACCGACGCCCGGCGCCGGTCCACCCGCTGCTTCGCGGTGTCGATCTCCGCGGCGATCCGCTCCAGCGTCGACCGGCGCCGGGCCTCGTCGCGGGTCTTGCGCGCGCCGTCGAGCCTGCGCCGCAGCCTGCGCTGGTCGCGCAGCATCAGCTCGGGCAGGCGGTCGCGCAGGTCGGCGAGCGAGGACGTCACGTCGGCGGTGCTCATTTGGGTCCAGCCTAGGCAATGCCGGTGGGCGCTTTCACCCGGTTTCCCTGCGGCGGGCGGCAACGTCGCCCCGACGATCTCCGCGAGACGAACGGGTGTTCTAATTCACGCGGCCCACCAGGCGTCGTGAGAGGGAGTGGATGGTGTCCACCGAGACTGAGACCGTGCAGGCCGAGGCTGTCGAGGGGAACGCGGTCGAGCAGCCGACGGCAGCCGAACCGCCGCCCGCGGTGAAGAAGCCCCGGGCGGCCAAGGCCACGAGCACCGCGAAGAAAACCCGCACGGTCGAGCTCACGCTCACCGTCACCGGCACCGCCGAGGGCGAGTGGCAGGCCGAGCTCACCCAGTCGGGCAAGCGGATCCTGCAGGGCGTGACCGTGCCCGCCGCCGCCGTGTCGCGGGCGGCGGCGGAACTGCACGAGGACATCTCCAAGGCGATCGAGACCGTCCTCGACGCCGCCCGGGAGCAGCACCGGGCGCGCATGGCGGAGCTGGAGGCGGAGCTGTCGAAGGTGAAGGCGGCCCTCGCCGAACTCCAGGAAGGCTGACCGACCGTGCGGCTGGTCGGGACGGCGACCGCCCCGACCAGCCCGCCGGGCGCATGGTCCCTTCGATGCGCTTTGTGTTTTGCTTGCGAGCCCTGGTCCCCAACCCCGCTCGAAATTCCAGAGCCTGGCCATTCATTATCTTGATAGTTGTATCGAACTAGCGATTCGTGGGATATGGGTTTCGATGAGGTGGCGGCGGCAGGCGCGGCGAGCGGACCTGGACGGCGGCGGGCGGGGCGGGCGCTTCTACAGTGGTCACGACAGACGCGAGCACGGGACGGCAGTGGGATGACAGCGATTCAGGACAACCAGACCGAGATGCCGACCGAGATGCCGACCGAGGTGCCGACCGAGGTGCCCGGCATCGATCCCGAGCGGATACGGGCGTGCCTGGCGGTCCTCGCCGAGGTCGAGCGGCTGCCCACCGAGCACCCGGACGCCGTGGCCGTGCGCCGGGCCACCGCCGGGATCTACAAGTCGGTCCGGCTGCGCAGGCGGGCGGCCAAGCGGGCCGCGGTGACCGACGCCGACCGCGCGGTGACCGAGTCGACCGCGACCGGGGCGCCCGGCCGGATCGACGACGAGACCCAGGGCCTGCCGCTGGTATCCGCCACGAGCGGCGCGACGGCGGGCACCCTGCTGCGCGCCCGCTCCTGCTACACCTGCAAGAACCGCTACCACGTGGTCGACGCGTTCTACCACCAGCTCTGCCCGCCGTGCGCGGAGCTGAACCGGTCGCGCCGGGACGCGCGGACCGACCTGGCGGGCAGGCGGGCGCTGCTCACCGGGGGCCGGGCGAAGATCGGCATGTACATCGCGCTGCGCCTGCTCCGCGACGGCGCGCACACCACGATCACCACCCGGTTCCCGAACGACGCCGTGCGCCGCTTCGCAACGATGCCCGACAGCGCCGACTGGTTGCACCGGTTGCGCATCGTCGGCATCGACCTGCGCGACCCGGCGCAGGTGGTGGCGCTGGCCGACACGGTCGCCGCCCAGGGGCCGCTGGACATCCTGATCAACAACGCCGCGCAGACCGTGCGCCGCTCGGCGGGGTCCTACGCGCTGCTGGCCGAGGCCGAGTCCGCTCCCCCGCCGCCCGGTCCGCTGCCCGAACTGGTGAGCCTCGGCCGTACCGGCGACGCCCACCCGGCCGCCCTGACCGGCGCGATCGGCCACGCCGCGGACCTGCACCCGCTGACGGCCCTGGCGCTGACCGCGGGGTCGGCCTCGCCCGAGCGGATCGCGGACAACACCGCCGTCGACGCGGGCGGGCTGGTACCCGACCTGCACCCGGTGAATAGCTGGACGCAGCGGGTGCACGAGGTCGACCCGATGGAGCTGCTCGAAGTCCAGCTCTGCAACCAGACCGCGCCGTTCATCCTGGTGAGCAGGCTGCGCCCGGCGCTGGCGGCCGCCGCGGCGCGGCGCAAGTACGTGGTGAACGTCTCCGCGATGGAGGGCCAGTTCAGCCGCGCCTACAAGGGACCGGGCCATCCGCACACGAACATGGCGAAGGCCGCGCTCAACATGCTGACCCGCACCAGCGCCGCGGAGATGCTCGACGAGGGCATCCTGATGACCGCGGTGGACACCGGCTGGATCACCGACGAACGCCCGCACCCGACGAAGATGCGGCTGGCGGACGAGGGTTTCCACGCCCCGCTGGACCTGGTGGACGGCGCCGCCCGGGTGTACGACCCGATCGTGCGGGGCGAGGCGGGCGAGGACGTGCACGGCTGCTTCCTCAAGGACTACGCGCCCGCGCCCTGGTAGCGAACCAACCTCCCGCCGCGACGCACGTCTTAAGTGCACATCAGGGACAGCGCACCGCGGAGACGTTGGGAATCGCCATGAACGGCAAGGGATCGCGTGGACCGAGAGTCGTCGGCGGACTGCTGCTCGGCCTGGCGCTCGGGGTCAGTGTCGTCGGCTGCACCAGCGTGCAGCGCGGCGAAGGGCGCGCGCCCGCCGGATCGACGTCGAGTTCGGTGCCCGCGACCACCATCACGGTGACGGAGACCGCGACGGCCACCGCGAAGCCCGCGGGCTCGCGCACCCCGACCACCACCAAGAAGATCACCACCACGACGACGACCTCGCGCGGCGGCGGTGCGCGGATCGACAGCTTCACCGTGGTGCGCAAGCCGACCTGCCCCGTCGTCGGCACGCCCGACGCGCCGTTCTCCTCGCCCGGCCAGGGCGTCATCATCGCGTGGAAGGTCAGCGGCGCCGAGGGCGCGGCGCTCGCGGTGGACAGCCCCGGCGTCTACGGCGCGTACGGCAGCGACCACCCGGTCTCGGGCCAGCTCGAACTGTCGTTCCCGTGCAACGCCACGCCGGGCACCACCTCGCACACTTACACGGTCTGGCCCAAGGACGCCAAGACGGTCGCCAAGACACTCACGGTGACCGCGACCAACAACGCGTGACCATTGTCCACACCGGACCGAAGTTTCCGACCGCACGGCGCATATCCGGCCCCGGAACGGGGTACTCCCTGAAACGGGACAGGGAGTCGGGATGCGCACCAGAGGACGCGGGTACTTCGTCGAAGGCTTACTGCTCGGCTTGGGCGCGGCAGCGAGCCTGACGGTGGCCGTGCGGTTCGCCTCGGCGGTGTGGGCGGTGATCGGGATGCTGCTCGCGGGCGTCGCGATCGCCTGCCTGGCGGCGAGTCTGCGGCGGCGCGCGGTCGTCTCCGGGACCGTGCCCGCACCGCGCAAGCAGCGCAGGCTGGGCGTGCGCGGGCGATTCGGGTCGAGCCCCGAGGCCGCCGTGCTGCCCGCGCCGGAGCGACCGGAACCCGACTGACCTACTTGGGCAGCTTCACCACGGTGACAAAGAACTCGTCGATCTTGCGGATGACCTCGATGAACCGGTCGAAGTCGACCGGCTTGGTGACGTAGGCGTTGGCGTGCAGCTCGTAGCTGCGCAGGATGTCCTCGTCCGCCTCCGACGTCGTCAGCACCACGACCGGGATGAGCCGCAGCGCGGGGTCCTCCTTGATCTCGGCGAGCACCTGGCGGCCGTCGAAGCGGGGCAGGTTCAGGTCGAGCAGGATGAGGTCGGGACGCGGCACGTCGGCGTACTTGCCCTCGCGGCGCAAGAACTGCACCGCCTGCTCGCCGTCGCGCACCACGTACAGCGCGTTGCGGATCTTGTAGTGCTCGAACGCCTCGCGGGTCATCAGCACGTCGCCGTCGTCGTCCTCGACGAGCAGGACGTCGATCACGTTCAACACGGTGGGTTCACTCACGAACTACCCTCGGCCTTCTCGTCGTTGTCGCCCAGGGTATCCGGGACGGGCAGGGTGAACCGGAACCGCGTGCCGGGGCCGCCGTACTCGGTGTCGAGCCAGATCCGGCCGCCGTGGTACTCGATGATCTTGCGGCACATCGCCAGGCCGATGCCGGTGCCGGGGTAGGTGTCCTTGCCGTGCAGCCGCTGGAAGATCACGAACACCCGCTCGGCGAACTCGGTCTCGATGCCGATGCCGTTGTCGGTGACCGAGTACAGCCAGTCCTCGGCCACCCGCTCGGCCTCGACGCGCACTCTCGGCGCGGCCTCGGCGCGGAACTTGACCGCGTTGCCGATGAGGTTCTGGAACACGGCGGTGAGCAGCACCGACTCGCCGCGCACCGTCGGCAGCGGGCCGGTCTCGATCACCGCGGCGCTCTCCTCGACGGTCGGGCCGAGATTGGCGGCGGCCTGCGCGACGAGGTCGGCGCTGTCGATCAGCTCCGCCTCCCTCGGGACCCGGCCGACCCGGCTGAACGCGAGCAGGTCGTTGATCAGGATCTGCATCCGCTTGGCGCCGTCGACGGCGAAGCCGATGTACTGGTCGGCCCGCTCGTCGAGCTGCCCCTTGTAGCGGCGCTCCAGGAGCTGGCAGAAGCTCGCGATCTTGCGCAGCGGCTCCTGCAGGTCATGCGAGGCGACGTAGGCGAACTGCTCCAGCTCGGCGTTGGAGCGCTTGAGGTCCTCGGTCCGCGAGTCCAGCTCGGCGTTGATCTCCCGCTGGCCCGCCAGCTCGTCGAGGATGCGGCGGCGCATCGAGTCGACGTCGCCGGACAGCTCGGTCACCTCGCGCGGCCCGGCGACCAGCAGGCTGTACTGGAAGTCGCCGTCGGCGACCCGGCGGACCTGGCCCGCGAGCCTGCCGAGCGGGCCGATCACCGCCGCCCGCAGCGCGATGATGACCGCGGCGAACACGATCACCAGCAGCGCGGCGATGGTGAGGCACACGACGACGACGAGGTCGGCGGCGTCGCCGAGCGCGGCCCTGCCCTCGACCCGAGTCGCTTCGAGCGCGGCATGCAGGCTGTCGACCGCCGCGCGGACCCGGTCGAAACGCGCTTTGCCGCCCGTGTCCTGGGTGCCGGTCGGCCCGGACGTCCGGATGCGCTCGATGCTCGGCTCGGCGAACTCCGCGCGCCACTGGACGGCCTCGCTCAGCACGCCGTCGAGGTCGGCGAGCTCGGACCGGTCGCCGAGCAGCTCGCGCAGCCTGCCCGCGGCGGCCTGCTCCCGTTGCACGCCCTCGACGTACGGGGCGAGAAAGTCGTCCCGACCGGAGAGGGCGTAGCCGCGCAGCCCGGTCTGCTGGTCGAGCAGCGCCACGTCGAGGCGCAGCGCCTGCCGCAGCGCCGGGTCGATCCGGTCGACCAGCGACTCCCGCGCCACCGTGAGGTTGGTGATCACGGCCGCGCCCGCGACGATCGCCCCCGCCGAGAACGCCACGAGCAGGCCGACTGCCAGCGCGAGCCAGCGGCGCAGCGGCCACTGGGCCAGGCCCCGGCCGCGAGACCAGCGCGGGACCAGGTGGGGCTCAGACATCGGCGCCGCCCGCCACCCGGCTCAGCAGCAGCGCGGCCACGTCGTCCATCAGGTCGCCCCGGTTGAGCACGCACACCGCGCGGATCAGGTCGTCGAGCACCGTGGTGCGCCAGTCGCCGCCCTCGGCGGCCAGCGAGCCGACCAGGCCGGTCAGCCGGTCGCCGCCGAGCCGCTCGCTGCCCTCCCCCATCCGACCCTCCACGAGCCCGTCGGTGTAGAGCAGGACCGACCACCGCTCGCCCAACTCGACCGTGGCCGGGTGCCAGGTGGCGGTGGGCAGGACCCCGAGCGGGACGCCCACGGGCGCGTCGAGCAGGCCGACGCCCCGCGCGGTGTGCAGCACGGGCGGCGGGTGGCCTGCCAGGCGCAGCTCGGCGCGGCGCCGGTCAGGCGCCACCGACAGCATGCACAGGGTGGCGAACAGGCCGTCGAGGTGCCGCTCGTGCACGAGCACGCGCTGCATGGTGTCGAGCACCTCGGCCACCGGCCTGCCGGCCAGCACCATCGTCCGCCAGGCCACCCGCAGGCACACCCCGAGCGCGGCCTCGTCGGGGCCGTGCCCGCAGACGTCGCCGACCATGGCGTGCACGGTGCCGTCGTCGGCCTGCACGACGTCGTAGAAGTCGCCGCCGAGCAGCATCCGCTGCCTGCCGGGCTGGTAGCGGGAGGCGATGGTGAGCCGGTCGTCGGACAGCAGCGGCGAGGGCAGCAGACCGCGTTCCAAGCGGGCTTTCTCCTTGGCGTACAACCGTTCCTCGCGGAGCTGGCGCTGGATCTCCTCCGAGCGCACCCGCTCGACCGCGTACCGGATCACCCTGGCCAGCAGGTCGCCGTCGACCTGGCCCTTGACCAGGTAGTCCTGGGCGCCCGCGGCGACCGCGGCCACGCCCTGTTGCTCGTCGGCGAGGCCGGTGAGCACGACCACGGCCACGTCGCCGTGCACCTCGGCCAGCTTGCGCAGCGCCTGCAGGCCGCTGGCGTCGGGCAGCCCGAGGTCGAGCAGCACGCAGTCCTGGCCCGCGAGCAGCGGCTCTGCCTCGGACACCGAGTGCGCCCTGGTCAGCCGGATCGGCGCGGCCACCTCGGCGAGCAGTTCCTCGACGAGCAGGGCGTCACCCGCGTCGTCCTCCACCAGCAGGACGCGAACGAGATCCGGTGGGGCCACGAAAACATCCATCAAGCGGCTCCACGGCACTGAAGGGTCGGCGGGTCCCGATCGTAGCCGCAGGCGCGCCCTGGTCAGACCACGGCGCTGTAGCCGTTGAGCGCGGGCTGGCCGCCGAGGTGTACGAAGAGGACGGTCGAGTCGGCCGGGATCTCCCCGGTGGCAACGAGATCCACCAGCCCGGCCATCGACTTGCCCTCGTACACCGGGTCGGTGATCATCGCCTCGGTCCGCGCGGCGAGCCGCATCGCGGCGAGGGTCTCCTGGTCCGGGATGCCGTAGGTGCCCGCGTGGTAGCGCTCGTCGAGGATGATCTCGTCGTCGGCCAGGTCGCGGTCGAGGTCGAGCAGCGCCGCGGTTCTCCGGGCGATACGGGCGACCTGGGCGCGGGTCTCGGCGGGCTTGGCGGAGGCGTCGATGCCGATGATCCGCCGCTGGTCGCCCAGCGCGGCGAACCCGGCGACCATGCCCGCCTGGGTGCTGCCCGTGACCGAGCACACGACGATCGTGTCGAACCGCACCCCGATGGCGCGTTCCTGCTCGACGACCTCGTGCGCCCAGCGGGCGAAGCCGAGCCCGCCCAGGGGGTGGTCGGAGGCGCCCGCCGGGATCGGGTAGGGCTTGCCGCCCATCAGGTCGATCTCGGTGAGCGCGGTCTGCCAACTTTCCTTGACGCCGATGCCGAACGCGGCGTCGACCAGCCGCACCCGCGCGCCCATCAGCCTGCTGAGCTGGATGTTGCCGACCTTGTCGTAGACCGAGTCCGGCCAGTCGACCCAGGACTCCTGCACCAGCACGCAGTCGAGCCCCAGCCGCGCGGCGACGGCCGCCACCGAGCGGGTGTGGTTGGACTGCACGCCGCCGATGGACACCAGCGTGTCGCACCCGGTGGCCACGGCGTCGGCGGCCAGGTATTCGAGTTTGCGCACCTTGTTGCCGCCGTAGGCCAGCCCGGAGTTGCAGTCCTCGCGCTTGGCCCAGAGGGACGCGCCGCCGAGGTGGTCGCTGAGCCGGGGCAGCGGGTGCACCGGGGACGGGCCGAAGGTGAGCGGGATGCGCGGGTGGTCAGCCAGTGCCATCGGGGCCCTTCCGTTGCGGTGTCACAGAACTTGCCGGTGCAGCGCGGGGAACACCTTGCCGACCTTGCCCAGCAGGTAGTCGCCGTAGGTGCCGCGGAACTCGTGCACGCTCGCGCCGTCCCACCGCGCGGCCCCGTCATCGGCAGGCACTGAGTCGGCGAGCACGGCGTCGGCGACCGGGGAGACGTCGGCGTCGAAGGCGGGGTCGAAGAAGAACGGCCAGGACAGCCGGTCGTGCGGGCCCGGGCGCACCCGGTGCGGGGTGGAGCGGTAGCGCCCGCCGGTGAGCCGGTCGAGCATGTCGCCGATGTTGCACACGAACGTGTCCGGGATCGGCTCGGCGTCGACCCAGCCCGCGGCGGTGCGGACCTGGAGACCGCCGTGGTGGTCCTGCTTGAGGATGGTGAGCAGGCCGTAGTCGGTGTGTTCCCCGACGCCCCAGCCGGGGGTGCCCGGGGGCTGGGCCGGGTAGTTGAAGGCACGGAACAGCACGAGCGGGTCGGCGGTGTACCGGTCGGCGAAGTAGGTCTCGTCGAGGCCGAGGCTGAGCGCGACGCCGGTCATCAGCGTGTGGCCGAGCCGGGTCAGCGCGGCAAGGTAGTCGAGCACGGTCTGCCGCAGGCCCGCGGGATGGTCGGGGAACAGGTTCGGGCCGTGCAGCGGCGTGCCCGCCAGGACTCGCGGGTGGTCGGCGGGCAGTTCCGCGCCGAAGTAGTACCCCTCTTTGAGGTCGGGCACGCCAGAGGTGAGTTCGCCGCCGGGCGGGAAGTAGCCGCGCCACGCGGGCCCGCCGCGGGCCATGGCGACGGCCAGCTTGGCGTCGAGGGGCTGGGCGAAGAATTCGCGGGTGTGGCGTTCGAGGTCGCGCTGCAGCCCGGGGTCGACACCGTGGCCGCGGACGGAGAAGAAGCCGTGCGCGCGGCAGGCCGCGCCGATCTCCGCGCCGACCCGCGCCCGGTCGGCCGCGCCGTGCACCAGGGGGCCGATGTCGATCACCGGGATTGGCGGCATACCGCACGGTACCGGCGGCGAACGGTTGAACGCCGGGTCTGCTGGGTATGTCCTCGGAGAGCGAAATTCGGACTAGGAGGACGTCACATGGCGGGATTGCTGAACCGCATCAAGGGGTTCCTGCGGAGCCCGCAGGGCCGCCAACTGGCCGACAAGGCGAAGGCCGCGGCGAGGGACCCGCGCACCCGCCAGAAGGCTCGCGACACGATGTCACGGTTCCGTCGCAAGCGGTAACGAGACGCTGCCCACACGTGCACGGGCCGCTCATGGGCCAGACTGGTTTTCGTGAGCGAGCCTGCGAGGGGCGGCCGTGAGTAGCGGCCCGTTTGACGGTTGGCTGCCGGTGCGCGGCCTGGCGGCGGTGCTCGCGGCGGGTCGGATGCTGCTCCCGACCACGCCCGCGGGCGTGCTGGAGGCGGCGGTCCGCACCGCGGCCGAGGTGATGCGCGGCAGGCGGGTCACCGTCCGGGCGGCCGACTACGACGTGCCGATGACCGTAGTCGACCTCGCCTGCACCGGCGACACCGTGCGGCTGGCGCAGGGCCGGATCGACTCGGTCCGGTTCGTGGCGCGCGAGGTCGGCTGGCCCGCGGTGCCGCTGGCCCACTTGGCGGTGACCTGCCGCGACCTTCGGTTCGCCGGGCCGCTGTCGGCGACGGTCACCGCGGGTTCGGTGCGACTGGACGTGTCCGTCACCGCGGACGCCGTCCGGGCCCGGCTCGCCGAGGAGCGCCCGGATCTCTCGGTCCGGTTCGGGACGGGCCTGTTCGTGTCCCGCAAGCCGTGGCCGGGTGAGCTGGAGGTCGTGCCCGAGGTTGCCGACGACACCGTCCGGCTGCGGCCGCTGGCCCTGTGGGTTGCCGGGCGGCGGCTGCCGCTGCCCACCCGGGTGCGCCCCGTGGTGCTGCCGGTGCCGGACCTGCCGCGCGGCCTGCGGCTCACCTCGATCACCGCCACCCCGGACGGCCTCGACCTGCGCGGCGACGCCGAGAACTGGCGCGACCGACTGTCCGGGACCCCGCTGACCGAGCTGGTCAGCCTGCTGGCGACCGCCGCGACCACCCTGACGGTCGGCCGCTGACCTCGACCCTCGCCAGGCCCAGCACGAGCACCGCCAGCGCCGCGACCGCGCTGCCCGCGACCATCCGCTCCACCAGACCCAGCGGCACGAACCGCCACCACGGCGGGCCGCCCGCCAGCATGGTGACCACGCCGAGCAGGATCGAGCCGAACCACAGCAGCGACACGATGCCGAACCCCCGGACCAGCCACCGCCAGCCCGCGGACGCCGGGAACACCGCACCCGCCGCGAACAGCGTGGCCAGCGGCAGCGACAGGAACGCCGCCACGCTGGCGTAGCGGTGGATGGTGCCGCCGATGCTCGGGCCGACCGCCCAGTTCGTCTTGGTGAACACCACGATGACCAGCAGGCTGACTGTCCACACCGCGCCGAGCAGCAGCGTCGCCGACCCCGGCCGCACCAGCCCGCGGCGCGCGAGTTCGGCGAACGCGAGCGCGGACCCGGCGGCGAGCAGGACGAGCGCGAGGTCGAACACCCACTTGGCCGGGCCGAGCGCGTATTCGCTGATGGTGCGGCGGATCGGGCTGATGTCGCTGGTCGGCGGCAGCACGTGCAGGGCAAGCAGCAACCCGACCCCGGCGACCAGCGCGCCGAGGCCGAGCAGCGGAACCAGCGCGCCGCGCCGCTCTACCCGGTCCACCACCGTCATGCCGCCTCCCGGCCGGGTTCGTCCGAATGGTCAGGATATTCGGCGAACATGACACGAACCTGAGAACCGCGGCGTCAGCTCGCCTGGTCGGTCTCGTCGTCGAACTCGCCGAGGATCTCCTCCAGCAGGTCCTCCAGGGCGGCCAGGCCGACGATCTCGCCCTCGGCGCCGCCCACCAGGGCGAGCTGCGACCGCTGGGCGCGCATCTCGGCCACCGCGGCGGCGGCGGACCGGTCGGCGGGCAGGACCAGCGGCTCGGTCATCAGCTCCCCCGCGGTCACCGTGCGGTCGGCCATGGTGGCCCGCACCGCCTCGCGGACATGGACGATGCCCACCGGGGCGCCCGCGTCGTCCACGACCACGAGGCGGGAGCGGCCGCTGGTGCGGCTGACCTGCTCGACGTCGCGGGCGGTGGCCTCCGCCGGGATGGTGACCATGTCCGCGCGCGGCGCCATGACCTGCCCGACCGTGGTCCGTTGCACCTGCAGGACGCCCGCGAGCATCCGGTGCTGCTGCTCGGGGAGAAGCCCGTGCTCGCGGGACTCGCGCAGCAGCAGGCGCAGGTCGTCGGGGCCGTGGGCCTGGGCCAAGGTGTCCTGCGGCTCGACCTTCACCACGCGCAACGTAGCGTTCGCCATGCTGTTGAGCAACACCAGTGCGGGCCGGGTGGCCCGGGTGAACGCGCGGAACGGCAGCGCCAGCAACAGGGCCGAGCGCTCCGGGTGCGAGATCGCCCACGACTTCGGCGCCATCTCGCCGATCACCATGTGCAGGAACACCACCACGATCACCGCGAGGGTGAACGCCACCGGATAGCTCCAGCCCGCCGACAGCCCCAACGCGGCGAACACCGGGGCGAACAGGTCGGCCACCGCGGGTTTGGCGAGCGCGCCGAGCCCCAGCGTGCACACCGTGATGCCGAGCTGGGCGCCTGCCAGCATCATCGACAGCTCGCGGGCGCCCGCCACGGCCGCCCGCGCCGCCCGGCTGCCCGCGGCCGCCGCCTCCTCCAGCCGGTGCCGCTTGCTCGCCACCAGCGCGAACTCGGCCGCGACGAAGAACGCGTTGGCCACCAACAGAACCAGCGAGACGACCAGTGCCCACCCGATACTCACGACATCCCCTCGCAGGCTCGGTGCTGGACGCCCAGTGACGGTGTTTCACTCACGACATCACCGCCGATGCCGGGTGGACCGAGACCAGCACCGTGCGAGGCACGTGTCGGTGTACCTCGACCACTTCGAGCAGCGCCGAGCACTGGTCCACGTCGGCACCCACGTCGACCTCCACCCGGTCACCCGGCCGCGCGACGCGGCCCAGCCGCTGCAGGATCAGGCCGCTGACGGTGTCGTAGCCCGAGCCCTCCGGCAGCTCGATCCCGGTGACCTCGGCGACCTCGTCCACCCGCCACCGGGCGGGCACCGACCAGGAGCCGTCGGGGTGGGACACGGCCTGGACCTCCATGTGGTCGTCCTCGTCGAGGATCTCCCCGACGACCTCCTCGGCGACGTCCTCGAACGAGACCACGCCCGCGAAACCGCCGAACTCGTCCACCACGCAGGCGAGCTGGCGGTGCTCGGCGCGCAGCCGCTCCAGCACCTCGGGCAGGGGAAGGCTCTCGGGCAGGAACAGCGGCGCCGAGGCGATCTCGCCAACCGGGGTGTCGGCGCGGCGCTCGGGCGCGACGGTGAGCAGCTCGGCGATGCCGACCACGCCGACCACGTCGTCCACGTCGGCGCCGATCACCGGGAACCGCGACCGGCCGGAGTCGAGCAGGTCGATCAGCCGGGTGGCGGGCTCGTCGGCGCGCAGCGTGTGCACGTCGACCCGCGGGGTGGCCACCTGGCCCGCGGTCAGGGTGCGGAAGTCGAGGCCGCCTTCGAGCAGCCGGGACGTGCCCGCGTCGAGGTGTCCGCCCTCGCGGGACTCGCCGATGATGCCGCGCAGGTCGTCGGCCGTGGCGCCCTGCGGGAGTTCCTCGACGGGCTCGATGCCCACCGAGCGCAGCAGCCGGTTGGACACCGCGTCGAACAGGCGAATCAGCGGGCCGCCGACGGCGAGGTAGATCAGCGTCGAGCGGCTCAGCGCCTTGGCCAGGGCCTCGGGCTTGGCGATGGCGAGGTTCTTCGGCGCCAGCTCGCCGAAGACCATCTGCACACCGGTCGAGAAGAGCAGGGCCAGCGCGATCGAGGCGACCGTGGTGACACCGCCGGGCAGGCCGGTGAGGCCGAGCAGCTCGGCGAGGCCGCCGCCGAGGTAGGGCTCGGAGACGTAGCCGACCAGCAGCGCGGTGACGGTGATGCCGAACTGGGCGCCGGACAGCATGAACGACAGCCGCTGGGTCACCCGGTAGGCGCGTGCCGCCGCCTTGTCGCCGTCGTCGGCGAGCTGGCGGAGCCGGTTGCGGTCGACCGCGACGTAGGCGAATTCCTGGGCCACGAAATAGCCGGTGGCCGCGGTGAGCAGGAGAACGGAGCCGAGACCGACCAGGATCAACACGGGCGCGTCACCACGTGGACGTCGGTCGTCGGGCGAAGCCGGGCGCTACCCGGCCGGATACTGCAGCCTTCCGAAGAATCCATGCCACACACGCTAACACGGCGAATCGGACATCGGCCCGCTTGGTGAAGCGCGCCCGGGGACCACGCCGTGGCCGGTCCGGGCGCCTGGCGTCGATCTCGTCAGGGCGTCTCGACCGGCCGGTCGTACACGCTGAACCGCAGGTACAGCCCGACATCGGCGGGGCCGGGGCCGGTGGTGCGGTAGCTGAGCAACTCCTGCAGCCCGGTGGTGCCGTGCAGCGGCGCCGGGGCGAGCGCGGCGAGGACCGCGGCGTGCGCGGCGGGATCGACCCCCTCGGCCCGCAGCGCGGCCGCGACCCGGTCGGCGGCGTCGGCGTCCGATCCCGCGGCGCCGGGCAGCCGCAGGTACAGGTTGGCCTCCTCGGCCTGCACCCCGCCCTGCCGGAACGCCAGGCAGGTCATCGGCTCGTTGGTGACCAGGGCGGCGTCGCGGTAGACCGAACGGGCCACGTCGTGGGCGCGGGCGGGGTCGTGCCGCCGGGCGAACGAGGCCACCGTGTCCAGTTCGCACAGCGTCATCGGGCCGTGCCGGAAGTAGACCTTGACCCGGGCGGCGTCCTCGTCGCTCAGGTCGAGGGCGAAGAACTCCACCTGGTGCCCGCGCGCGACCAGATCGCGGTAGGACTCGGCCACCGGCCGCCACGCCTGGCCCATGCCGAGCCTGCCCATCGCCTCGGTCACCGTGTCGCACTCGGTGCCGGGGCCGCGGACCTGCGGGTTCAGGTACACCTTGTAGCGCGGGCGGGCGTGCGGGCGCCAGGCCAGCGAGTGCCAGACGGTGGGCCGGTACGGCTCCGGGCAGTCGGTGACGAACAGGTCCTCGACGTCGAGGTAGCGGCCGATGTCCACGCCCGGCTGTCTGGCGAGGCCGCGGGTGAGCGCGCGGCCCGCCTCCTGGCTGGCCAGCGGCGATGGCCGCGCGCCCAGTGACTCGAACAGGATGCGGACCTCGGGCCCGCCCCGCTGCCAGCTCACCGAGAACTCGGCCGGGAACCCGTCGTGGGAGAGGAACGAGGGATAGCTGCACCGTGTGCCCACCGACCGGGTCCCCCACGGTAAGACGAGGGCGAGCAGTTCGACCAGCGGAATGTCCGACTGGTCCGGGTTGAAACCGAGGGCGCCGCAGATCCGATTCCATTTGTCCGCGAAGAAGCCACCGTACGTCTGATCGGGGGAATGGAAGAGTCCATCTCGTCGAGCGGCTTCGGGGATCACGGGCGAGCGGGTCACTGGCGTACCTCCACGGCTATCATCATCCTCGGACATCTGGCTCTGGCAATGGAGGGTTCGTGCCCGTGGCACCTGGTGCTGGAAACGCAGTGTCACCACCGCCCCAATTCATCCCGGAACCGAGCCCGAACGCTCCAGACGGGCAATCGGGTCAAGCCGCCGATCGGGTGAGCGGGGACTCCACCTGCGTGATCGGCATGGGCTTTTCCGGTTTGGCCGCAGGCAAAGCTTTGCACACCAGGGGCCTTCCGTTCACCTGTGTCGAGCGGTCTTCCGGCGTCGGCGGGCTATGGCGTTACCCGGCCGACGGGGAGTCTGGACCGGCCTACGCGTCGCTGCACCTGAACACCTCGGGCAAGGTCACCGGGTACAGCGACTTCCCCATGCCGCACGACTACCCGCGCTACGCCAGGCACGACCAGGTGCGGGCCTATCTGGAGGACTACGCCGTCCACTTCGGACTGTC
This sequence comes from Actinokineospora sp., assembly GCF_052390155.1. Lineage (NCBI taxonomy): Bacteria > Bacillati > Actinomycetota > Actinomycetes > Pseudonocardiales > Pseudonocardiaceae > Actinokineospora > Actinokineospora sp. The sequence continues at coordinate 121,738 of NZ_JBQTHF010000028.1, forward strand.
CGGTAAGGTGGAATTCCGCACGGAGGTGGTGGATGTGCGCCCGGCCGAGCCGTCCGGCTGGGACGTCACCACGGTCGACCTCGACACCGGAGGCCGCACGACGCGGCGGTTCGCGCACGTGATCGCCGCCACCGGGCACCACTGGAAACCGGTCCGGCCCGACCCGGCGATACCGGGAGCCGAGGAGTTCACCGGCACCGTGTCCCACGCCGTCGACTACCGCGAACCCCGGGTCTATTCGGGACGACGGGTGCTGATCGTCGGAATCGGGAACTCGGCCTGCGACATCGCGGTGGAACTGTCCCGGGTGGCCCGGCGCACAGTACTGGCCATGCGCCGCGGCGCCCACGTGGTCCCCAAGCAGCTCATGGGTATTCCGATCGACGAGATCGCCGGTCGCTGGTGGTGGTCGCGGATGCCGTTCCGGGTGCAGCGCCGCTTCCTGGAACTGCTATTGCGGATCATTCGCGGACCCATCACCGATTACGGCATGCCGGACCCGGGCCACCGTATTCTCTCGGCCCCGATCACCATCTCCGACGAGCTGCTGAGCCGGGTCACACACGGCGGGATCACGCCGAAGCCGATGGTCGAGCGGTTCGCCGGGGCGAAAGCGCACTTCGTCGACGGGACGGTCGAGGAATTCGACGACGTCATCTATTGCACCGGCTACGAGATCGCTTTTCCGTACCTGCCGCGGGAGTCCGTGTTCGCCGACAGCGGCCAGGTCGCGCTCTATCGCGGCGTAGTGCCGCCGGACCATTCCGGGCTCTATCTCGTCGGCCTGGTCCGGCCGGTCGGCGCTATCACCCGGCTGGTGGAGATCCAGTCGGAATGGATCGCGGACCTGGTCGCGGGAATCGCGGTCCTGCCCGAACGGGCCGAGATGGTCGCCGAGGTCGACGGCCGGATCTCCCGGGCGGGCCGCCGCTACGGCGGCAAACCCGTCGACTCGATCCACGTCGATTTCGGCGCCTACCTGCGCACCGTCCGGCAGGAGCGGACCAAGGGCAGGCGCCGCGCGCGCTAGGCGCTCGCGCGGTCGAGCTGCGTCAGGGTGTACTGCACCAGCTCGACCAGCACCTGCTTGCTCGACTCGCGGTCGCGCGCGTCGCAGTGCAGGACCGGGACGGCATCGTCGATGTCGAGGGCCTGGCGGACCTCGGCGACGGTGTGCGGCCACGCGCCCTCGAAGCCGTTGACCGCGATGATGAACGGGATGCCGCGCCGCTCGAAGAAGTCGATCGACGGGAAGCTGGAGTCCAGCCGCCGGGTGTCCACGAGCACGATCGCGCCGAGCGCCCCGTGCGCCAACTCGTCCCACATGAACCAGAAACGGTTCTGCCCCGGCGTGCCGAACAGGTAGAGCACCACCTGCGCGTTGATCGTGATGCGGCCGAAGTCGAGAGCGACGGTGGTCGTCTCCTTGCCTTCGATCCCGGCCATGTCGTCGACGCCGACGCTGGCCTGGGTCAGCACCTCCTCGGTGCGCAGCGGCGGGATCTCGCTGACCGAGTTGACCAGGGTCGTCTTCCCGACACCGAACCCGCCCGCCACCACGATCTTGACCGAGGTGGGGATCACCAGCGTGTCACTCACCTGTTCAGATCCTCCGAATGCCATCGAGTACCGCTTGCAAAAGCTTCGTATCCGTGATCGCCGAGGTTTGGAACATCGCGCCCGCCACCACGTCGCCCCGCTCGATGAGGTCGCTGAGCAGCACCTTCACCACGACGATGGGGACGTTGAGGTAGGCGGCGACCTCGGCGACGGACAGCGGCACTGTGCAGAGTTCGATGATCTCCAGGTGCTCCGGGCTCAGCGACGACGGATCGGACCGCGTCGAGGAGACCCGGACCTGCGTCACCAGGTTGAGGTTCGCCGCCCCGGGCCGGGTGCGGCCCCTGGTCATCGCGTACGGCCGCACCAGCGGCCCGGCCGCCTCGTCGAACCACCAGTCCTGGTCCGCCGTCACGACGGCCGTCGCGCGGGCACCGCCGCGACCGGCGCCCCGCCCCGCGGCGCCGATGCCAGATGCGCGCCGACCCGCTTGACCAGCATGTTCATCTCGTAGGCGATCATCCCGACGTCGGCGTCCTCCTCGCCGAGCACGGCGAGGCACGCGCCGCGGCCCGCCGCGGTGACGAACAGGAACGCGTGGTCCATCTCCACGATGGTCTGGCGCACCTGGCCGCCGCCGAACTGCCGCCCGGTGCCCCTGGCCAGGCTCTGGAACGCCGACGCCATCGCCGAGAGGTGCTCGGAGTCGTCTTTCGACAGCTCGGCGGACCGACCGAGCAGCAAGCCGTCCGCGGAGAGCACGACCGAGTGGCGGATTCCCACCACTCTGCGGACCAGGTCGTCCAATAGCCAGTTGAGCTGGTGGTCCTGGCCGATCTTGTCGTTCACCTTGAGCTGTCCTTCCCCATCATCACGGACATCATGGCTCGACCGGAGGGTCGGCTCGGCGGGCGTCGAGCGTTCCGCGCTGGAACGCCGACATGGTGTCGCGGACCCGTTCCGCGGTGTGCTCGGCCTCGGGCGGCGGCTCGTCGTCCCAGTCCGGCAGCAGCGGCTCCTCGCGCAACTGCGGCGCGAGGTTCTGCTGGCGGTGCCTGCGGGGCAGCAGCGGGCGGTCCTGGCCGCGCGCGTCGTTGTGCTGTGGCGATTCCCCAACTCCGTTCTCGGCGCCGGTGGCCCGGCCGCGCAGCGGCACTGGGTCCTCCTCGTCGGTCATCGGCCAGTGCGTGTCGTGCGTGTCGCGGGTGTCCACTGTGGCCTGCTCGGTCATGGCGTCGGACCAGAACCGGTCGATTCCACTGCGGTAGGGCGACTCCACCTGTTCGACCGGCTCGACCTTCGTGGCCGTCGCGATCCCGCCCGCATGCCGGTCGAGGCTCTTGCGCGGGCGGGGACTCGGGGTGTCGGTGTCGGTGCCGTACTCGACCAGTTCGGCAACGATGTCCGACGGGACGAACACCAGCGCAACGGTGCCGCCATAGGGCGATTCGCGCAGTTCCACCCGGATCGCCCGGCGCGCGGCCAGGCGGGCGACGACGAACAGGCCCAGCCGGGACTCGCCGCGCAGCGCCATGGCGTCGAACTCGGGCGGGTGCGCCAGCATCTCGTTGGCCAGCTCGCGGTCCTCGGTGGTCATGCCCAGGCCGTGGTCCTCGATCTCGACGACCACGCCACCGGACACCTGGCTGGTGTAGACCTCGACCTGCGAGCGCGGCGGGGAGAACGATGCCGCGTTGTCGACCAGTTCGGCGATCAGGTGGATCGTGTCGGCGACACCGACGCCATGCAGGGCGACATCGGGCACCGGCCGGACCCGGACCCGGACGTACTGCTCGGTCTCGGCGACCGCCGCGCGCAGGATGTCCAGCAGCCGCACCGGTTTGCGCCACTGCCGACCCGGCTGCTCGCCCGCCAGGATGATCAGGTTCTCGGCGTTGCGCCTGGCCCGGGTGGCGAGGTGGTCGAGCTGGAACAGCGCGTCGAGGTGCTCGGGGTTCTCCTCCTCGCGCTCCATCTTGTCCAGGATCTTGAGCTGGCGGTGCACCAGACCCTGGTGGCGGTGCGCGATGCCGAGGAAGACCCGGTTCACGCCCTCGCGCGCCTGGCTTTCCTTCACCGCCGCCGCGATCGCGGTGTACTGCGCGGCGTTGAAGGCGTCGGCTACCTGGCCGATCTCGTCGGTGCCGTAGTCCAGCGGCGGGACCTCCGCGTTGACGTCGACCCGGTCGCCCTGGCGGAGCCGGTCGACGATGTTGGGCAGCCGCTCGTGCGCGAGCTGCAACGCGTCGTTCTTCAGCTCCTCCAGGCGGGTCACCAGCGCCCGGTTGACCAACCTGCGCGAGATCCGCACGCCGAGGAAGATCCCGGTGAGCACGACGATCAGCGCGACCAGGCTGCCGATGATCACCTCGGTGAACTTGTCGTTGCCCCGCTGCTGTCCCAACTCGACCGCGCCGGTGGCCTCCTCGATCGCCAGCTTGATCAGTTCCTCGGACGCCTCGCCGCTGACCGTCTGCCACTCCTGGCCGCTGACCGGCAGCTCGGCGTTCTCGGCCCGCCTGCCGCTGGTGGTCGAATCGGCGTCCTGGGTGCGCGGCGCGGCGCCGATGAGCGCGTTCTCGGCGTTGGTGAGCCGCTTCCACATCTCACTCGCGGTCAACCGCAGGTAGTGCGCCTTGACCTCGTCGTTGCCCGCTGCCCCCGCCGCGGTCAGCTCGGCCCGGTAGGCGCCGACCAGACCGGCGAACTCGATGTGCTGGTCGGCGGTGAAGGCACCCGCCGCGATCGCGGCCGACGCCTGCGAGGCCGCCCGCGACATCCGGTCCGCGGCCCGGAAGATGATCGTCGCGTTGAGGCCGGCCTGCACGACGATCGGGTCGGGCACGATCCGCGCCTGGGTGTCGAACAGCGCGGTGCCCGCGTCGAGCACGCTGTTGTAGTAGGCGTATATCTCGTTCTTGTCCGCGCGGCCCGTGTCGACCTGGGCGCGCCGCTGCGGCAACGGCGCCAGCACCTCGTTGAGCGCCTGCACCCGGGCGGTGACCTCGGCGGGCGCGTTCGCGGCCAGCGCGTCGAGGGCGGCCCGCAGGTCCTGCACGGCCTTGTCGGTGATCTGCTGCTGCGCGTTGAGCCCGACGGTGTCGGGGTTGTTGGCGCTCAGCGCCGTCATGGTGAGCTGCCGCTCCCGCTGCAGCGCGGCGAAGGTGTTCACGGCCGGGATCGACGCGTCCTTCACGCCGCTGGCGACGGCCCTGAGGTAGATGCCGTCGAAGACGGTGTAGGAGGAGAACACCGCCCACATGGCCAGCAGGATGACGCTGGGCACGACCAGGACGCCCGTGAGACGGGACCGGATCGTCGTGGTGGATTTGGCCGCCGAACCGCTCTTCAGCTTCACAGCTCTCCACAGTGTGCGGCCGCCACCGCGCGCGGCGGCGACCCGGTCGAGGGGGTCATGACTGGACGGGGGACTGACATCGGGGCGGTCCGCCACCGCCGGTCACGAGACCGGGGTCGGGACGCCCGCGCTGTCCGGGGAACGCGTCCGAGGCCCGCCGTCGCGTTCCCTCGGCTCGCATACCACCTGTCCACCTCTCACTCAGTTTCCGCATCAGCACCCCCGATGGGTCGTCGCCCTCCAGTGTGATGATCCCGACTCGTCGAGATCAATATTACTCAGAGCTAGCGATCACCCGCAGTGCGCGAGAAAGGAGCCTACCGGTTCACCCGAAAGCGGAAGTGTCGGGTCGGTGTCCTGAGCCGGTCAAACGACCGTGTCCTCCGTCACCGTCACCGTCACTGTCACTGTCACTATCGCCCCCGACCGCCGGTCCGCCCCGGTGGTACAGGATGCCCGCATGACATCACCCGCGCTCGTCATCCGACCGGCGGAGCCGGGCGATGTCGAGGTAGTGCACCGGTTCATCGTCGAACTCGCCGACGCGGAACAGTTTCCCGAGCCGGTCTCCGCCCGGCCGCGGGACGTGGCCGAGGCGCTGTTCGGCCCGCGGCCGCACGCGGAGGCCGTCCTGGCGACGATCGACGGGACGCCGGTCGGATTCGCCCTGTTCTACGCCACGTACAGCACCGTGGTCGGCCGGGCGGGCCTGCGGCTCGAAGACCTCTACGTCCGGCCGGAGCACCGCGGCGACGGTCTGGGGCAAGCGCTGCTGGCGCACCTCGCGGAGTTGGCGGTCCAGCGCGGCTGTGCCCGGCTGGAGTGGTGGGTGCTGCGCACCAACGAGCCCGCGTTGCGCTTCTACCGTCGGCTGCGGGCTCGCGAGGTGGACGAGATCGCGGTCATGCGCCTCGACGGCGAGCCGCTGCGTGACCTGGCGGCGTCCCGCCCGCGGGACCTGAGCGGTCAGGTCTGAGCGGAGCGCGGGGCGACAAGGCGCGGTTGAGGTACCCCTCGACCTGGCGGGATGCCGTTCCTGCCGAGTGCGGGTCGCGGGTGGGCGTCGACGGCATTTCTTTCGGGCAGGCCGAATAGCGATCGTCGGCAAGGGAACCGTCCACCGAAATGCGGATGGTCGACCATGGCGCCGAGATCACGGAATCGCCCGGCGACCCAGCGGAAGCCGCCGGACGCGAACTCGACCGGCAAGTCGGACTCCTGATCGCGGCCACACATCGCACCTATAGCAAGAAAGAGTGGCGCACCCCGAGGCGATCGGCTCGGCGAACGGTCTCTTCCCCAGTCGACCGCGCGCACGTATCCGTTCTCGCTATTGCGCGTCCAATACGCCCGTGGCGCGTATTGGACGGTGCCTGATCGGGTACCGCCGAAATCACTTCGGGTCCGAACCGAGCGCCGCGGGCATGGGCACCGAATCACCCGGTACGGGTGTTGGTCGAGTCGAGGGGGTGGGCGGATGGGCGGCGTGGCACACCTGCTGACCGGGTTCGTCGTACTGGTCACGGTGATCACCGCGGTGCCGTCGCCGAGTGCGCTGCTGTGGCTCATTCGGACGCTCGCGTTGAGCGTGGCGCCGATCCTGGCCGTGCTCGCGGCGCTCGGCGCGGCGGGCGAGTTCACCTTCGGCGCGGGCGGGTACGCGATCGTCGCGGGGGTGCTGTCGGCGCTCTCCGGGGCCTATTTCCTGCTGGTCACCGCGCGGCAGTGGCGGCAGGCCCGCGCTCTGGGGGTGCGGCCGTCGCTGTGGGCGGTGGTGGCGCAGGTGGGGAGCTTCCTGCGGACCGACCGGCCCGGGATCACCGGCCCACACGTCGACCACGTCGTCGCCCGCGACGGCACCCGGCTGCCGGTCGGGATCTGGTCGCCCGACCCGATCGGGCCCGGTCGGCGACCGGCGGTGGTGCTGGTGCACGGCGGCGGCTGGGTCGGCGGGAACTGGCGCCAACTGCGCGGCTACGCGACCTGGCTGGCCGAGCACGGTTACGTCACGGTGTGCCTGAGCTACCGGCTCGCGCCGCCCGCGCGCTGGGACGTCGCGCCCGCCGACGTGCTCGACGGGCTGCGGTGGGTGGACGAACGCGCCGAGGCGCTGCGGGTCGACCCGCATCGGGTCGCACTGCTCGGGTCGTCGGCGGGCGGGCAGCTCGCGCTGCTGGCCGGGAGCCTGCCGGAACGCGCGACGCCGCTGGCCGCGATGGTGGCGATCTACCCGCCGACCGACCTGCCACTGCTCTACCGGACGCTGCGCGGCACCCGGGTGAGCCCGGTCGGCTCGGACGTCCCCGCGCTGACCACCTACCTGGGCAGCACGCCCGAGCAGTCGGCGTCGAGCTGGCGCTGGTCGTCCCCCTCGACGCACCTGGACACCGCTCCCCCGGCGGTCTACCTCGCCACGGGCGCCAAGGACCAGTGGACGCCGCTCGCCGCGATCGAACCGTACGCGGCGCGGCTGCGCGCGGACCCGGCGAACCTGGTGGTCCCCCTGGTGGACGCCGACCACTGCTTCGACCTGGTGTGGGGCAGCGTCCCCGCGCAGACCCTGCGGGCGACGATGCTCGCGTTCCTCGACCGGGAGGTGCGCGGTGACACCTGAGGAACACCGGTTCGACTCGGCGGGCACCCCGTGCGCCGCCTGGTTGTTCCGGCCCCCGACCGCCGACCCGGTGCCGTGTGTGGTGATGGCGCACGGGTTCGGCGCGGTCCGCGAGGCCGGGCTGCCCGGCTACGCCCAGCGGTTCGCCGCGCGCGGGATGGCGGCGCTGGTGTTCGACCACCGCCACCTCGGCGCCAGCGGCGGGCTGCCCCGCCAGCTCGTCGACGTCGACGCACAGCTCGCCGACTGGGCCGCGGCGGTGCGCTACGCCCGCACGCTGTCCGAAGTGGACAGTGCGCGGATCGCCTTGTGGGGTACGTCGTTCAGCGGCGGACACGTGCTGGCGGTGGCCGCGCGCGACCCGGACATCGCCGCCGTCGTCGCCCAGGTGCCCTACCTCGGGCTGGTGCGCAAGCGCGCCCTGCCCGACCGGCGGGTGCTGCGCCTCGCGGCCACGGCGCTGCGCGACCGCGTGCGGTCCGTGCGCCACCCGCGCGACCCGGTGCTGCTGCCGCTGATCGGCGAGCCCGGCTCGCGCGCGCTGTTGCAAGAAACCGCTGCGGAGCGGCAGTTCCGGGCGCTGCTGCCGGAGGAGCACACCTGGGTCAACGCGGTCGCCGCGCGGGTTGTGTTGCGGCTGCCCGGATATCGGCCGCTGCGGTTCGCCGCGCGGGTGCGCTGCCCGGTGCTGTACTGCGCGTGCGCCGAGGACAAGGTCACCCCGGCCGCGCTCGTCGCCGAGGCGGCCGCCGCGACGCCGAACGGCACCCTGGTCGAGTATCCGGGCGAGCACTTCGACATCTACCGCGGCACGGTGTTCCAGCGCGCGGTCCGCACCCAGGCGGAGTTCCTGGCCCGGCACCTACTCGACGACTGAGGACACCGGGGTCATCGACACCAGCCACGCGAGGTAGGCGTTGTCCTGCGGGCGCAGCCCGAGCTGGTTGTGCGTGATCTGCACGAGGGTGAAGTAGACGACCGCGGGCGGCATGGTGAGCCGCCCGGCCGCGTGCAGCCGCGCCAGCGTCGACCACGTCTCGGATTGCAGCCGGTGCCACGCGCCGAGGTCGCCGAGCGACCCGGCCACGGCCGCCCGCACGTCGTCGTGGTGGTGGCGCCAGTCCACGGCGTCGCGCAGGTAGGTGGCCTGGGCGGCCCCCCGCGCCCGGCTGACGTCGGCGGGCGAGGCACCCGCGATGCCCGCCTGGGAGTCGGCGTAGCGGCGCAGCCACTGGATCTCGCTCGCCCAGCCGGTGCCGATGGCGAGCACGGAAGCCAGCAGCAGCCCGGCTGCCGCGTAAAGTCGGTCCGCATAGGACGGTGTGGCACGGATCGTGGCGACCGCGATCCGGGTCGACTCGACGAAGTGCGCCATGCACACCGCCATCCCGTGCGGCCCGCCGAACCGGTCGACCTCCGGCCGGAACGCCCGCTCCACCACGGGATCGCCGGTGGTGTCGCCGAGGAACGCCGTGATCCGCGACCGCAGCTCGGCCACCCGCGCGGGCCCGGCACCGCGCAGTTGCAGCTTGACCGTCGCGGTGCCGTCCGCGTCGCAGGGCGGGCGAATCATGATCCAGTCCTCGACGTCCCCGGCGTCGAGCGCGTCGGCCAGCCACGAATCGGCGGCGGTGAGCAGCAGCCGCTCGATCAGGCTCGGGTCACACGGCACGGTGATGCTCAGCGTGCGCCAGTGCTCGGTGTCGGTGAAGGTGTGCTCGGTGTCGAAGGTCGAGGTCGTCACGCTGCCTGCCTCACGTCGTCGGGTCGCGGCACTTGGCTTTCCGGGGCCGGGCCGTGCAAGCGGGCCAGTGTCCGCGCGGTCCACCGAGCCGCCGGACCCAGCGCGATGGCGGCGAGTACGAACGCGGCGCCGATGGCCCACCAGCCCAGCAGGCCGAGGGTGAGCACGGCCCACGTGCCCACGGTCGGGCCCACGATGTCGTCGACGGCCAGGCTCATCCCGAACGCCCCGTGGTATTCGGCCTGGACGTGCTCGGGCGCGAGCGCGTACGCCATCCCCCACTGGCTCGCGGACTGCAGCATCTCGCCGACGGTGAAGAAGACGTAGCCGGCCGCCACCACCGCGACGGCGACCGCGGCGGGCGCGCCGGCGGAGAAGCCGATGACCACGCAGCCGAGCACCAGCGCGGCGGCCGACCACCGGGCCTTGCGCACGCTGCCGGCCAGGGTCTCCGCGCCCGCGCTGGCCCGGACCTGGAACAGCACGCACAGCACGGTGTTCGCGACCAGCAGCAGCCCGATCAGCGCGTGCGGCGCCGAGGTGCGCTCGACTATCCACAGTGGAACGATCACCAGCACCAGCGAGCCGTGCACCGCGAGGATGCCGGTGAGCGCAGTGGTGGTGAGCACGGGCACGCTGCGCAGCGCGGTGAACGGGCGGCGCTCGACCGAGGTGGCGACCGGCGTGACCTCGGGCAGCCCGCGCACGAGGATCGCGCCGACGAAGAACGTCACGGCGTTGCCGATCGGCAGCGCGTAGTAGGCGGGCATCGTGCCGATGGTGAGCGCCAGCGCGGAAAGCGCCGCGCCCAGGGAGAATCCGAGGTTGAGCAGCGACCGCGACTGTGCCCGCAGCCGCACCCGCCCCTGCCCCGCCGCGCTCGCCGAGACCAGTGCCGCGCTCGCGGGCATCTTCCCGAAGCCCACTACCGCGACGAAACAGGCCAGCGCGGTGAAGGCCGGGAAAGTGTCCACAATGGTGTAGAGCAGGTAGCCGATTCCCTCCAGCAGGCACAGCAGCCGCATCATCCGCCGGGCGCCGAAGCGGTCCGCGAGCCCGCCCATGGTCGCGGCGGCCACCGCGCCTGCCACACCACTGGCCGACAGCGCCAGCCCGAGTTGTTGCGGGGTAAGGCCGACGACCCGGGTGGCGAACACGACGGTCCCGCTGATGTAGAGCCCGGTGCCGATCGAGCTGATCAGCACGACCAGGCCGTAGCGGCGCGCGGCGCCCGCCGCGGGCAGCAGGTCGCGCAGCAGGGCGTGGGTCATCCTCTCGACGCCCCGACGGGTGCGAGTTCGGTGACCTCGGCGCGCACGGCGTCGAGCGCGTCGAGCCGCTTGCGGTCCCAGGCGTCCATCACCGCGGGGGCCAGGCAGTCGGTGAGCAGGCTCGCCGTGCGCTCGGGCAGGTCGCGGCGGACACCGCGCGCGAGCGCGTCCGGTGTGCGGGTCCGGTAGTGCAGGTTCGTCGCGACGGTGAGCGCGTCGTCGGCCGCCGCGCGGTCGAGCGCGCCGTCGAGCACGAGCCGGTGCAGCAGCCAGCGGAAGTTGACCAGCGGCACCGTGACCGGCTCGAACGAGTCCGGGTCGTAGAGCAGGGCGACCTCGTCGTCGGCGTTCACCGTCCCGTCGAGATAGCGCGCGGCGACCCAGCCGTGCATGCGCATGCCGAGCGTGCGGCACTCGACCGACCGCAGCGCGCCCATCGACGAACCGCCCGCGAGGTAGCGGCCGGTGGCGAGGTACTCCCGGATCTCCGTGGCCGAGACGGAGAGCTGCTGGCCGAACTCGCCGTCGAGGATGAGCACGCGGGTCGCCGGGTGCTCGGTGTCGGCGATGGTCAGCAGGTCCTCGCGGATGATCGGCGGCCGCACCGCCAGGTCCACACCGGACTGTTCGGCGTGCGGCCGCAGACCGTCCACATCGGATGGGCGAAGTGAGGTTCCCACGTACGCCAGCAGTCTCATGCCGCCACCCGCCCGTTCTGCTGTGCCCTGGCCAGCCGGACCCCGACCCGCTCGGCGTCGTGGTGGGCGAACTCGGTACCCGGAACGACCACTTTGGTGACCGAGAAGGGAAAGTCGGGCGGCGACAGCTCGGTGGCGAGGATCAGGCCGAGGCCGTCGCGCTCCAGCGCGGCCGAGGCGACGGCGAGGTCGCCGGCGACCGTACCCGTTGTCCGGTCGGGGAACTCGTCGAACGAGCACCACGGCCTGCCCTCGCTCCAGCGCCGGATGGACTCCTTGAAGTGGTCGTAGGAGGCGTGTCTGCGGTACGCCTGCGCGCCCATGTCCTCCCGCGCCCCGCCGATGACCGCCAGCCGCGACTGCGCCGCCTCGGCGAGCGCCCGGGTGACCCCGACCTCCGGGTCGAGGTGGCATCCCGCACCCCCGTTGAACAGCATCGCGTCGCGCGCGTGGGAGTCCTCGGTGACCGCGAAGAACGTCGGGATACCGATTCCGCTGGTGTAGGCGTGCACCGTGACGTCTACCGCCGCGCGCTCGAACCGCTCCAGCAGCTCCTTCGCCGGTGCGGGAAGGGTTTCCGGGCGGACCCGGTGGCCGAGGTTGAGCACCTCGGCGAACGCGGTGCAGTCGTGCTCGATGACCTCGTAGAGCCCATGCAGCGTGGCCTCGTCCGTGTCGTTGCCCGCGGCGAGCCCGATCGTGTTGGAACGCAACAGACCCGCCTCCGGCGCGAACGGCGTGAACACCGCCAGCGCGGGCACCCAGACCTCCAGGCCGCGGCTCAGTTCCCTGGTGGGCCACCAGGTCAGCGGGGTGTCCGCGGCCCAGGTGTGCGTCCGCCGCGGGACGAGCTTGCGCGGGTCGAGCACCAGCCCCTCGCCCTGCATGTCCACATAGGACGCGGTGACGTGCGCGCGGTCCTTCGGCTCGCACCAGTACCGCTCGATCGCCTCCATCACCGCCGACACCCGCGCCGCGGTCGGCGTGACGCCCTTGCCGCTGGTCACCGTGTTCAGGCCGGGCGCGGCCATCGGCCGCATGGTGTGCCACACCGGGATGCCGATGACGTCGAGCCCGGTGACGTCGCCCACCCTGGTGATCCCCAACGGTTCCAGCAGCGTCTCGGCGAGCGCCGCCACCTCGGCCAGGCCGCGCGACCGCACCGACAGGGTGCGGTCTCCCCGGGTCAGGTCAAGAGACATCGGTCATCACCTTCCGGGATAGGACGGGGTCGGCGGTCATCGCCACAGCCGCCCGCGCGGCGACGAAGAACGGGCGCGCCTGGTCGCAGAAGTCCTCGACGTCGCGGAATCCCCGGTCCAGCAGGTGGATTCGGACGTCGTCGGTGCGCCACAGCGCGCGGAACGCGGCCTCGACCTCATCCGGCGGGATGTCGCCGGGATGGAACCGCGGGTTGGTCCGCACGGCCTGGTCGGTCAGGTCGAGCAGCTTGGCGCACTGGTCGGCCAGGTTCGGGAACTCGGTCAGCAGGCCGGGCGGGACGTCCTCGTACACCAGCCGTCCTGAGCGCAGCCGGAAGGTGCGCACGAGCACCCGCAGCGCGCGCTCCGCGGCGTCCAGCGTGCCGACCTCGCTCGCGGTCAGCAGGCCGCGCCGGATCAGCTCCGCGGGCGTCAGCCCGGCCAGCCAGCCCGGCGCGAGGTCGCCGGTGCCGAACCTCGGGTCTTCCGGCAGGCGCAGGTGATCGATGACGTGGCGCGTGTGCCGTTCGGGGAAGTCCGGCAGGAAGAGCTGCGCGTAGGCCAGCAGTCGGCGCTTGGTCGGACCAGTGCCGTCAAGAGTGGCGGGAGTGTGCTGGAAGCGCCATTCGCGCCGGTAGGACGTGTCGGGGACGGGCACGCCCGCGGGCACCGGTTCCGCCCAGGGATGACGGGCCAGCAGGTCGCGGACGGCCGCCTCGGCGTCGGCGCGCTTGAGGTCATGGCGGCCGAGTTCGTCCACAACGGACCGCATGGCCGACTCCAGCGGTCCCCCGCGGGTGGCGGCGAGCAGCGCGGCATTGGTGCGCACGCTGAAGTGCACCGAGCGAGCAACGTCGAGGATGCCCACGGCGTCGATATGTCCACTGTGGACCAGTCGGTCGGTGACGTCGAGGATGTTCACCAGCGCGTGGGTGAAGGCGCGGAAGCCCACCTCCTCGTCGCCGTGCATCAGCGCCACATCCGCGTCGGACTCCAGCCGCCCGTCGAGGTACCAGGCCGAGATCGTGCCGAGGCCGGTCATGCCGTGGCCCGCCAGCTCGCACGCCCGCAACGCACCGATGCTCGCCGCGCCGAACACCGGGACACCGTTGTCGTAGAGGGAAAGGATCTCACGGTGCCGCACGGGCGCCTGGTGCTGGTAGACGCCGTCGACGATGAGCACGATGTCGCCGGGGCCCAGCCGCAACCGGTACAGGTCGCCGTGCGCCACGGGCGGGTGCGCGCAGACCTCGGCCGGATCGAGGACCGGCGAGCCCGCGAGCGACGGCCCGGCGAACACGTGCAGCGTCATCGGGGCGCCTCCTCCGAACCGGTGGTGCGCGGCAGTTCCAGGTACTCGTCGTGCACGAGTCCGGGCGTCACCACCTTGCACACGGCGAACGGCTCGCCGGGCGGGGTCAGGTCCACCCGGAGCACGGGCCTGCCCGACGCCGCGGTCACCTGGCCGGTGAGCCGCGCGATCAACTCGTCACCGGGCGCGCAGGATCGGGGATCGGCGGTCGGCACGGCAGACCAGTCGTGGTTGGGCTCGACCGCCGGTGGCGGCGCCACGCTGCGCACGCCGCGGTAGGAAACCGGACCGAGATCCTCCCGAAGCCCGCTGATGACCGACATCCGGCTCTGCACCGCCTCGGTCAGCGCCCGGAACAACGCGATCTCGGCGGCGATGTGCGACCCGGAGCCCGCGTACACGCTCGGCATGTCCGAGCGCCACAGGTAGACCGCGAACGTCGTGGTGCCCGGCACGATCGAGCAGTCGACGGCCTCGACCCAGAACCCGTCTTCGCGCAGTCGGCCGATGAGGTCGCGGCACCAGCCGGTGGGCAGGGTGGCCAGGTCGAGCACCTTGCGCCGCTCGATCGGCGTGGTCGCGAGGCTGGTGATCGAGTGCCGCTCGATGACCTCCAGCAGCGCGTGCACGGTGGCCTCGGCGAGGCTGTTCCCGCTGGCCAGGCCGTTGGACGAGCCGACGAGGGTGCGGGGGCGCCACCGGGTGTCCGCGGTGCCGTCCATCGCGACCGCCCGCAGCGGCACGTACGTCTCGCGGCCGTCGGCCAGCGACGTGGCGGGCACCCAGGACAGCGGAAACCGGTCCGAGACAACGGAACGCTCGGTCGAGGTGGTCTCCTCGACCGCGTAGGGCAGGTCCAGTTCGGCGGCGCACGCGCGCAAGACCTCCGCCGGGGCGAACCGCTCGGCGATGCAGACCTCGATGGACTCCATCACCGCGGAGAGCCGCGCGAGCAGCGGCGTCACCCCCTTGCCCTGGCTCACGCCCACGGTGGTGGCGAGCGGGCGCACGGCCATGAACACCGGCAGCCCGATGACGTCCAGGCCGGTCAGGTCGGCCACCCGGGTGATCCCGTACCGCCGCAGTCGCGGCTCGACCAGCGCCCAAGTCCGCTCCGGCGACCGGATGCGCAGGGACGCCGTGAGCTGTGAGTCCACAGTGGATGGAGTGTCGAGCTGCCTGGTCATGATCGGCTGGTGCGGCGCTCGACGGCGGCGTCCAGCACCGCGGCGAGGTCCAGTTCGGCGCAGCACCGCGCGACCTCGTCGCGCACCCAGTCCGCCTTGCGTTCGGCGGGCAACCGGTGGTGCAGCTTGGCTTCCTCGCTCGCCTGGAGCCTGCGCACCAGGGTCCGCGCGAGCACGGCGACGATGTCGGCGGTGTCGGGTTCCTCGACGGTGATCGCGACGCGCAGCGATGTGCCGCCGGTCGCGGTGGCGGTGCGCGGCCGTCCATGCGGGAGGTAGAGCACCTCGCCGGGGCGCGGCACCAGCGGCGGGTCGCCCGCGGCGGTCCACTCGGTCTCGCCCGCGAGCTGCAGGACGAACGCGTGCGCCCGGCCGGTGTGCGCCGCGGGCTCGACGGCCCCGGCGGGCGTGAGCCGGACCGCGGCGGCCACCTCGGCGCCGAACGCGGGCGCGAGACCCTCGACCACCGCCCGGATCCGCGGCTGCCAGTGCTCGGCGTGCGCCAGCTCGATCGTCGCGCCGCCGCGGAACTCCTCGACGACAGTGCGGCGGTGGACGAACCCCGGCACGGTGACGTTGAGGACCCGGCGGGTGACGGTCACCTCGTCGCGCCGCGCGGGGACGCCGTCGCGCACCACCGTGACGTAGGGCCAGGACAGCAGCCCGCAGGCCACCGTGTCGAGGATCTCGCGCTCGGTGATCAGCTCGGGGAGGTCGGCGCGGAACCGCGCGGGACCGCGGTTCCAGTGCCCGCGCAGGAACTCGGGCGCGTCGCCGACCAGCTCGGTCAGGGTGGCGGTCACCGTCATGACTCGTCCCGGAAGGCCGCGGACGCGAGCGCCCTGGTGAGCAGCGTCGACGGGTCGACGTCCTGGGCGAACTTCTTCAGCTCGGCGACCACCAGGTCGACCTGCTCGGCGGTGGTGAGCGTGTCGCGGTGGTCCACCAGGGCCGACATGCGGTCGGTGGCGAGCCACTCGTCGAGCAGCGCGCTCAGCAGCGACTCCGGCGTCGGCTCGGTGAGGGTGAAGGTCACGTGCAGCGAGGTCTCGTCCAGCGCGCGCGGCGCGTGGGCGTAGGCGTGCGGCAGGTACAGCACGTCGCCGGGGGTGAGCACGACGGTATCGAGTTCGGTGCTGGGGTCGACGTCGAGGCCCGCGTCCGGATTCTCCGTTTCCGCCGAATAGTAGAGGTGCCATTCCTTGGCGCCCTCGATCTGGATCACCAGCACCCGGGAACCGTCCCGGTGCGGCAGCATCCCCCGTTTGCCTTTGGGCGTGAGGAAAAGATAAGAGGTGACTTCGGCCGGGAAAATGGCGCGCAGTTCCTCGACCTGATCTCGAATGACATTGTGCCAGTCCTCGACCTGGCTCAGTTTGAACGTCGCCCCCTCGGCGAGTTGTGTGCGGACGCCCGCGGGTCGCACGAATCCGTCGATTTCGGCGCCACCCACCCGCCGACTTGTCGTCACCTCGGTGAGCGGCGGTTTCACGCCGTCCTGGAAGACGGTGAAGTACGGCCACCGCAGCAGGCTCGCGTCGATGAGCCCGTCGAGGTCCGCGCTGGTCGGGAGGCCCGCGAGGGGCACGGCCTGGCGCAGCAGCAGGGGCTCGGTCCCGTGGTACGCGCGGACCAGGTCTCCCTTCTCCGACAAGAGAGAGCCTAAGGGGGTCTGGGTGCTCACCTGCGCCTCACCTGTGCTTCGATAGCGGATTTCGCCGTTAGGGTGCCGCGCCGCGAATTGCCGCGGCGCGGCACCACCCGGTCGGATCAGGCCTCGTTGGTCTTTCCGACGACCAGCGACTCGCCGATGGACAGGCTGAAGTCGACGGCGAGGGCGCCGGAGGCGGCGAGGGCTTCGTCGGTGGACGCGGCGAGCAGAGCGGCGATGTCGACCATGAGCATTTCCTCCATACGTTGTGTTCGGGTCAGCAGCTGCCTTATCAGGGTCACTGTTTCGGCAGCACAATGCCCACCTCGAAATTGCGGTGCGCCCATCGGCCCAGGTGGACGGTGCCCTCGCCGGTCGGGACGGGACCGGAAACGGACAACAGACCCTTGTCCGCGACCGGGTCGCGGGGGCATGGTCACCAGACCCCACCCGTGTGCGCGCTTCCCGTCCGCCGAAGGAACTCCCCATGGCCGCGAAGAAGAACGACCCCGTCACCCCGGACGCCGAGCTGTTCACCGCGCTGCGCGGCTTCATCCGCAGCCAGGGCGCCCGGTACCTGCAGGACCCGAACGTGTCCTCGATCGGGATCGGCTACAAGGTGCGCGACGGCAAGCGGACCAAAGAGGTCTCGATCCAGTTCACCGTCGACACCAAGGCCGAGCCGGAGCGGCTGGAGGCGCTGGACACCGCGCTGCTGCCGGAGAGCATCACCGTCGCGGGCGTCGAGATCCCCACCGATGTGCTCCAGCGCTCGTATCGGCCGGACTTCCGGGTCGTCGCCGAGGCCGAAGTGGACACTCGCAAGGCCCGGATCGACCCGGTGCGCCCCGGTGTCAGCGTCGGGCACCCGAAGATCACCTGCGGCACGGTCGGCGCCGTCGTCTTCGACCGCGCCGACGGCACGCCGTATGTGCTCAGCAACTGGCATGTTCTCAACGGCACGGACGGCGCGCTCGGCGACACCGTGGTCCAGCCCGGCACGCACGACGACAACCGCACCGCGCAGAACCGGCTCGGCACGCTGGTCAGGTCGCACCTCGGGATCGCGGGCGACTGCGCGATCGCCGCCGTCGACGCCCGCGGCCTCGACCCGACGATCCACGAGCTGGACGTCGCGCCGGAGGAACTGGGCGAACCCGAGCTGGGCGACAAGGTGGTCAAGAGCGGGCGCACCACCGGGATCACGCACGGCGTGGTGCGCCGGATCGACACCATTGTCAAGATCAATTATGGCGGAACGGTGGGACAGAAGGAGATCGGCTGCTTCGAGATCGGCGTGGACCCGGCCCGCCCGCCCGCGGACGGCGAGGTGAGCAAGGGCGGCGACTCGGGCGCGGCGTGGCTGTTCAAGGCCGCCAACGGCAGGCCCGCGAAGGTGTTGGCGGGCCTGCACTTCGCGGGCGAGGGCGCGGGCGACCCCGACGAACACGCGCTGGCCTGTCTGGCGTCGTCGGTGTTCGACAAGCTCGGGATCACCCTGGTGACGCCGGAAGGCGGCGAGGCCGACCCCACCCCGACCGGCTACGACGCGGATTTCCTTTCCGTACCAGTGCGAACGCCCGACCTGGACCCCGCGATCCGCGATGACGCGGTGCTGCTCGACGGTTCACCCCGGGTCGACTACACCCATTTCTCGTTGGCACTGCGCGCTTCGCGCAAGTTCGCCTGCTGGGTGGCCTGGAACATCGACGGCGGCGGGCTCAAGAAGCTCGACCGCACCGGCATCCCGTTCGTCAAGGACCCCCGACTCCCGGCGTCCAGTCAGGTGGGCGACGAGCTGTATTCGAACAATCGACTCGACCGCGGCCACCTCGCCCGTCGCGCGGACCTGCTGTGGGGTCCGTTGGCGGAAGCCGAGCGCGCCAACCGCGAGTCGTTCTTCTTCACCAACATCACCCCGCAGATGGACGACTTCAACCAGAGCATGCGCAACGGCCTGTGGGGCAGACTGGAGGACGCGCTGTTCGCCGACGTCGAGGTGGCCGACCTGCGCGCCAGCGTCTTCGGCGGCCCCGTCTTCGCCGACGACGACCGACTGTTCCGCGGCGTCGGCATCCCACGCGAGTTCTGGAAGATCATCGCCTTCGTCGAAGGCGGCACCCTCAAAGCGAGCGCGTTTCTGCTGACCCAGAACCTCGACCGCCTGGAAACCCTGGACCTGGACGAGTTCCGGGTGTTCCAGGTTGCCGTGGCCGACCTCGAAGCCCGCACCAACCTCCAGTTCCCCGTGGCACTGCACGAGGCCGACACCGTGCCGAGCGGGCCGGAGACCGCCGGACCCCCCGCCCCGCTGGACAGCCTGACCGACATCACCTGGAGCTGACCGGGCCGCCTCGCCCGGCAGTCCGACCCGCCAGTGCGAATCGGTTCGCGGGTGGGGTTTGGCTCCCCGCCCGCCAATCGGTGGTGGGACACGGAAAGGCTGCACGACTTCGGTCGATGGTTCGGGCGGATGTGAAGGTGATTTGGCGTTAGTCGAACCGCGCTGACCTGCTAGAAGACCTCGGTAGGACGTTGGAGGCGTTGGCCGAGGAGCATCGCCAAACCTCTTGATCTACACCACGATGGCGGCGCGGTCATGCTGCCCGTCATCGTGGTGTCCAAGACCGCCTACAACCCACCCCCTCACTCCACAACAACCCGTGCAGTCCTTCCCAGTCGACAGCCGCCAGCCACCACAGGCCGCTGGTCTGCCGTCGCTCACGTAGCGCGGCCAGAGCAGGCACCTGGGCATAGCGCACGCGGATGCCCTGGGCGGTGAACGCCGCTTCGTTGAGGTACTTCGCACCACCAGTGCCGCAGAGATACTCATCTGCGCCCACGGCGACCGTGAGATCGGCTAGACGCTCGGAGCGTTCCGGCCGCACGGTGAAGGCGCTGCTGCGTATCACTGTGCCGCGCCATCCCATGTGCTCAAGTAGCAAGCGGGTCGACAGCTCGGAAACGGCGGCCAGCCCGTTACCGGCGTAGGTGGCAGCGGCCGCTTCCTCGATGAGTGGCCGAAGTTCCGGCCAGCGTCGGCACCGGCCGTAATACTGGTGCACCAGTTGGCGGACACGGCGGGCACTGGTAACCGGATCGGCAAGACGGACATCGGAAATCAGGGAGTGACGGCCGCGCGGTCGGTGAACGGGCAGTGTGAGCCATTGACCACGGGCGCTATTCGGGTGTTCCAGCCACGATCGTTGTTGGTAATCCCGTGCGTTGAACTGCACATCATCGAGTACCACCCACACATCAGCCGCGTAGAGCTTGGCCAATGTCGGCAAGCGCGGGAATAGATTGGGCTGGTGGATGGCGCACGTTCTTCGACTCAACATGACTACCAGGCCATTCTAAAGCAAGCGACTGTCGAAACCCGCAGCCAGCAATCGCCCATAGGCGGACAGCACGTCTGCCGGAACGTCCTGCGGTGCGGCAAAGCCCCGCTTGGGGTACTCGATGACCCGCTGCATGTCACCGACCAGCATGTCAATCACCAGCCGCTCATCTCCGATAGATTGCACGTAGTGCGTGAATTTTAGCGGCTCTGAGGTGCACTGCACCTCGACTTCTGGCCAGGCCAATTGGCAGGTAGCGAAGGCACGACGTTCCATGTAGGGCTTGGAAATGACCAGCACCGTGCGCGGGATTATGCCGTGGTCAGCCAGTACTTCCCGCGACAGCGAAATATTCTCGCCGGTATTACCTGCCTGGGGCTCCACCAGAACGGCGCTGTCCGGCACCCCCTGAGCGATGGCGTGTTCGCGGTAGTGCACGGCTTCACCACGCGGAAAGCGTCCGGCCGTGGTGGGACTGTTGCCACCGCTGAACACCACCAGCGGGAACATGCCCGCCTGGTACAACTCAGCGGCATGACTGGCCACGCCCAGGTCATGGCTGCCCAGCCCGATGGCCACGTCACAGGGGCGCAATTCGTGCCCCATCTGGTGGTAGTCCCAGATCAGTTCGGCGTCCTGCCAGTGCTGTTCGGTAGTGCCGGTCGGCGCCATAGGGCGTTCGTCCTTTGGTTGGTTCACTGTGTCTGCTCGAAGGCATAGCGGATGCCTTCGATGCTGGCCAATTGGTGTGACATGCCGTATTCGCGGGAGGTTCCCGCGGCTAGGGTCAACAGGCGCATTCCGCTCTCGGCAGTGGCCTTGTCTGAGAGCAGGACATGCGCGTGCGCGGTATCCAGCCGGACGCGCTGCATGGGTGAGTCCGTGGCGCGGGTGGAAAGCGCTACCTCGATGTAGCGCAGCGCGCTGGACAAGTCACCCGAGACCCGGTGCGCCAAGGCGAGCTTTTGATGTGCCACTGACCAGTCTGCCGGTTCTTCAAGTTCTTCAAAACCACGGGTGGCGTCGTCCATGACGCGCACGGCGTAGCCGGTATCGCCTTCCTTGGTCAGCGAGGTACCGACCCACAGTTCGGCACGGGTACGGTCACGCGGGCTGAGCCGTTCATCTTCGGCCAGTGCCGCATAGCGCTTGGCAGCAGGCTGCAAGTGCCCGCCCATTTCTTCGATGACCGCCAGCGACAACTCGACCTGTGCCGCCCGCCTGGGCACGTCCAAGTCCTGAAAGAACCGCCGCGCCCTGTGGTAGGTCTGGCGAGCGGAAAAGGTACCGTGGATATCCCCTTGATCGCGCTGCAAGTCACCCAGCAATACCAGCGAACGGGCATGCAGGTACAGACCGTGGTTATCCAGGCTGTGCGGGTCGAACCGCCGCAGCCAGCGATCTACCAGGCTGGCCGCGAACTTGAAGTCTTGGCGGGCAAGGCAGGCCGCTGCTCGTCCGAGGTCGTCTGTCCAGGTTTCGTAATCCCACTCGCGCGGGGCGCGTTGGTAGTAGCTCTTGAGCGGGGCGTTGCCCTCCTGCATGAGCAGCAACTCAAAGCGCAGCTTGGCGTCCGCGTCGGCACGCGACAGCGCCGTATCCAAGATGGCCTGTTTCTCCGGCCGTGGGGTGGTCTCTGTGCCCAGAGACTCCCACTTGGTCACCGTGCGGATGCCGACGCCCAGGTACTCCCCGAACGCGCGGATGTCAAGCGCAGGGCACGGCGAAGCGCCTGGGCTTCCCGCCCCGTCCAGTGCCGGACTGACGCCACGCTCGGTACCTCCTTCGATTCCCTATGCAACCACGTCCGCCGCCAGTGGTGCACCACAAGTGCAACGGAAGTGCCACAGCCGTTCGTTCCGCTGCCCACCACGGCTGACCAGGCTCTTTAGCACGGCACTCGGTACCGGCCGACACGCGGAGGCCCTCCCCCGACAGAGCTTCCACCCCTGGTACCGAGTGCCGCCCAGACACCCGAGCGACGACGGCGGTGGACATGGACGGACTGACGCCCAACGACGCAGCACAGCGGTTCGAATCGCTCTGGCAGGGTCGTTGCCCAGCCGCCGCACCCGACCAGATCCAGCGGCCGGGATTCAACTGCCTGTGTGACGTCCTGCGACTGCCGGACTCCTTTGCTGCCGTGGTGGTCGACGCTGGCCACCTGTCGCCCGATGCCGAGATTGCCGCCGCGGTCGTCGGCCAACTCCGCAGTACGGGCGCACGGCTACTCACCGTCCGAGCAACGCCCACGGCCGACTTACACCCGCCGCAGTTCAGCGACGGCGTAGTCCCCGAGTGGTGGCAGTGAGGCGGACATGGCAGGCAACCAGGAACCCCCGAACAACCGCCTGTATCCGGTCACGGTGCGGCTGAGCATGGCCGAACTGTCCGCCGTCAGCCGCGCGGCGTTCGTGGTCACCTCGCCAGGCGAAGTCGGCTTCATCAACGCGGCCGATCGCGGCCTGCGCAAGCTGCGCGACATCGCCAAGACACACGCCGACCTGCCCACGGATTGCAAGGGGACACGGTGAACCACGACGACTTGGCCTTCCTCGCGGAGGTCTCCAAGACCAACCAGTCCATCGCCGTTTACATCGGACGGGTGCTGGACATCGACGGCGGCCGGACGGAATACAGCGCCACGCTCGCGGAGGTCGAACAACAGCTCGCGGCGCGGCTGTTCGCCATCGGGCACGCCTTGGAGGCCAAGGCCAACGGGCGAGCTGACATCAGCGGGTCAAGTCGGCTCATCAGGCACGGAACGGAGACAAGCGGGTGAGGGTCAAGGGCAAGCCGCCGCTGGTCTACGGCCACGTGCCGTAGCCCCTTTGAGCGGCCGGAGTATCTGGCGGGGTGTCGGGAAGCCCTGGCGGTGTGGTGTGCCCGTGAAGGTTGGGCCCTGGGAGGACACCGCCCGTGTTGATCAATCCATCGTGGCCTTGTCTGCTTCGGTCTTCGACCGTGGTTCCAGTAAGGCCAGGCTGGTGGACGATCCGGTCATCGGACCGTGCCGAGGACGCGGTCGACCCTGATCTCGATGACGACCCGCTCGGGGTTGGGGCGGGGTTGGCGGTACCGGGCGGCGTAGCGGCGTCGGCCACCGCCGCCGCGTCGGCCACCACGATCGCCCGTCCCTCCACAGTGGACCAGCGCCGACCGTCCACTTGACACACAGCGGCCGGCGAACCTCCGGCCGACACGTGCGCCACCTTGCGCGAGCCCCGCGACGTGATCACCCGGGCGACATCCGCCTCAGGGTCATAGGTCACGCCGACAGGCACCACGTGCGGGGTGCCTGTCGGCGCGAATCGTGGTCAGCGAGCACAGGTGCCGCTCCGACAGAACGCGAGGAACTCGGGTGACATGAGGCGAACCGTGGCGGGGGGCCCCCCCCGGGGCGCCCCCCCCCCAAAAAAACAAACCGCCCCCGAAACCGGCGCCCCCCACGGCGCCCCCCC